>CAZLTF010000376.1:0-1643 GCA_964562195.1 uncultured Bacteroidales bacterium
AGCTGGACGATGAAATCGAAGAAGAAGAATCGAATATTCCCAGACTCGCAGTAGTAGGACGTCCCAATGTGGGTAAATCTTCTATTATCAATGCATTTTTGGGAGAAGAAAGAAATATTGTGACCCCCATCTCGGGTACAACGAGAGATACGATTCATACTCCTTTCAATAAATTTGGATATGAATTTCTTTTGGTTGATACGGCAGGAATCAGAAAGAAAAGAAGGGTACAAGAGGATATTGAATTTTATTCGGTACTCAGGTCCATTCGTGCGATCGAAGGAAGCGACGTCTGCATTCTGATGATTGATGCTACGCAAGGAATAGAAGCACAAGATTTGAGCATCTATAGTCTTATTATTAAGAACAAAAAAGGTGTAGTCGTTGTCGTCAATAAATGGGATCTGGTCGAAAATAAAGAGACCAATACTCATCTTGAAATGGAACGAAATATTCGCGAAAAACTCGCTCCGTTTACAGATGTTCCCATCCTGTTCACTTCTGTTCCCAAAAAACAGCGAATACTGAAAGTGCTGGAATTAGCCCAAAAGGTGAATGAGAATAGAACCCGGAAAATCTCCACTTCAAAGCTGAATGAGATATTTCTTCCGATCATACAAAAGTTTCCGCCTCCCCGTACAAGAGGATATGAAATAAAGATAAAGTATATCACCCAACTTAAAACACACTACCCCACTTTTGCGTTCTTCTCCAATTTTCCACAATATATCAAAGAACCCTATAAGCGCTTTTTGGAAAATCAATTGAGAAAACATTATGATTTTACGGGGAGTCCGATTCAGATTTATATTCGCAAAAAATAATAAAGAATAATATTGACAAAATGGCGGAAGGAGTAAGAATCGATAAATGGCTTTGGGCGGTACGCATTTTCAAAACCCGAAGCATCGCAAGTGATAAGTGCAAGCTGGGAAGAATAAAAATCAACGGTGCCCTGGTAAAAGCCTCACGGGAAGTTTCGGTTGATGATGTTGTTTCCGTTCAATACAATGAATATACGCGAAGCGTAAAAGTAAAAAATATTTTAAAAAATAGAGTGGGTGCAAAACTTGTGGAACAATATTTGATAGACGTGACTCCGCAGGAAGAAATAGAGAAACTTGAAATTCATCGCAGTATGAAAACAGAATTTAGACCCCGCGGATTGGGAAGACCTACCAAAAAGGAACGCCGTACTATCGATGGGTTTAAAGGTTTTGGAGAATGAAACTCCTGTCTTGGAAAGATAATAATTGTACATTCACAAACAATAATCCAAAATGTTGGACGTTCGGGTAACAGTAGAGAAAATAATAAAAAAATGAGATACATGAAAAAATTAGTGATTTTGACAATGGTCATTCCATTTATTATGGCGTGCAACCAAGATGAGATTAAAAGATTGCATCAAAAAAATGATAGTATCGCAGCTATCGTTGTTCAGAAAGATGCCTCGCTCGAGGAGTTTCTGTCTGCATTTAATGAGATACAAAGCAATTTGGACTCTATAAAAGCAAAAGAACAACTCATCAGTGGACAAACAGATGACGGAAAAGAATTGGGCGCTGACGCCAAAAATAAAATTAAAAATGATATTGAAAGCATCTATCAACTCTTGATTGACAATAAAGTCAAATTGGCAA
>CAZLTF010000377.1:0-6871 GCA_964562195.1 uncultured Bacteroidales bacterium
GAAAATTCCCGAGATATTGAGTAGGGTCAGTGTTTCTTTGAACCAAATCAGGGCAATCAGTACGATAAATATCGGGATAGTAGCGATAATCAATGCAGCCGTGGTTGCGGTAGTAAGTTGTATGCCATAGTTTTCGCCCAAAAAATATAGAAATGGTAAAAAGAAGCTAAGTAGAGCAAATCGTTTTAAGTCACGGTAGTTGACTTTTGAGATTTTTTGGACAGCAATAAGGTAAGAAAACAGAAAAACTACCGAGATAAGGAGTCGTATGAATATCACAATCACAGGTGAGTACAATTCTAAAAGTAATTTTGACCACGCAAACGACAGTCCCCAGAGCAGCATTGCACCGAAAGCATAAAATAGACCGTGTACTTCTCTTTTTTCCATTTGAATTGCACTTTTACCAACTGCCACCGGCGCCGCCGCCACCAAAACTTCCTCCTCCGAATCCACCAAATCCGCCACCGCCAAAACTTCCGGAGCTTCCCCCACCAAATCCGCCACCCCAGATGATAGGACCACCTGTACTTGTAAAACCTCTGCCGCTTCCTGTGGAGGAGCTATTCCCATTATTGTTACGGCTAAGAACAAAAATAAAAATGATGATAAAAATAATCAATATTAGTGTAAACGGGATCTTTCCTTCTTCTTCTTTGGAATATTTTCCTTGTACAAGACCTATGATCCGGTCAACGGCTGCCAAAAGTCCTCCGTAATAATCTCCTTCTTTGAAATGTGGAATCATTTGTTGTTCTACAATTCGTTTGGCGACAGCATCGGGGACATAGGCTTCCAATCCGTAGCCGGTCGCAATGAATGCTTGTCCGCGCGAGGATTTTGTCTTTGGTTTGAGAAGTATCACCGCTCCATTGTCAAAGCCTTTCTGTCCGACCCCCCAAGCCTCGCCTATGCGTTGAGCCAAATCCGATTTGTCATAACCTCTGAGGTCATCAAGGATGACAATTGTGATCTGTGTGGAACTGGAATCATTGAAGGCAGTCAGGATGCTTTCCAAGTTTTGTGATTGCTGCCTGCTCAGAAGACCTACAAAATCATTTACCAAACGCGGCGGTGTCATGGCTTGCGGGATGTCATCCTGAGCCGGCAAAAATCCTTGAATGAGCAATACAATACTCAATATTATTGCTATTTTTCTTTTCATCATATTCTCCCAAAGGTGCTTGATGTTTTCATCATTTGCTATATTTTCCAACTCTTTTTATTGATTGATTGTTAATAAGTTAGCTGAAAGACAGGTCGTCCGGCAACTCGTTGATATCTTCTTCTTGATAGGGGAAATATTCTTTCAATTTTTCGCCGGTCAGAGTGATTCCGGCGATCAGACCTTGATCAAATAGCCCTTGTTTGTAGTATTCTGCGAGTAGATTTTTCACCTCTTTCCAGAAATTTACGGGCACTACTTTGTCGATACCTTCATCGCCCACAATGGCAAAACGCTTGCTTCGCAAAGTCAGGTAAAAGAGTACGGCATTGCGTTGTTCGGTTTTGTGCATATTGAGTTTTTTGAATATTTTCAAAGCACAATTCATAACATCTTTTTTGAAACAGCGGTCTTCGATATGTACACGAATTTCGCCGGATGTATTTTTTTCGGCAGCTTGAATTGCTTTTACAATGGCATCTTTTTGCTCTTGCGAGAAAAAATTACGCGATCGTTTTTGAAAAAAAACAAACATTAAAATTCAACTTTTGGTGCTTCTTTGGAGCCTTCCGCTGCTTCAAAATATGCTTTATTCTCAAAGCCGAAAGAGCTTGCGAGGAAATTTTTGGGAAACATACGAATGTATTGATTGTATTGTTTTGCTGCTTCATTGAATTTGCGCCTTTCTACGGCGATGCGGTTTTCCGTACCTTCCAATTGGGCTTGCAATTCGAGAAAGTTTTGATTGGCTTTCAGATCGGGATATCGTTCTACGACCAATAGCAATTTGGACAAAGCTCCTGACAATCCGTTTTGTGCTTGTTGAAATTGTTGCATCTTTTCGGGGGTAAGATTGCTGGGATCAATTTTGGTAGATGTAGCTTCCGAGCGTGCTTTGATGACTGCTTCGAGCGTTTCTTTTTCGTGCGCAGCGTATCCTTTCACTGTGTTTACCAGATTTGGAATCAAGTCTGCTCTTCTTTGATATGAAGTTTCCACATTTGCCCATTGTGCACTTACTTTTTCATCCATTTTGACCATCGAATTGTACATTCCCATTATCCATAGCCCTATTGCTACGATGACACCAATGATGATTAGATTCTTTTTCATTCTTTTATGTTTTTTATTTCTGCAAAGATAGGAAATTTATGATTGCAAAATTGCTTTTATTATTTCCTTAGCGGCAAGATTTTTTGTTTGTCTTGAATTGTATTCAAAAAATGCTTGATGAATCATTTGTTTTTCATAAAAAAAAGCGATGAATTTCCATCGCTTTTTTATGGGTAAACAACTTCTATGATTATGAAAGTTTTTCGATGTAGCTGTTGACAAATTGTGTCAGCTCTTCTCCTTTGAGCATGTCTTTCATCAGTTTGGCAGAGAAAACAATTTGTTTTGCAAGATTTTCTTTCACTTTTTCATCTTTTTCCTTTTGCAATTTTTGAATCAGTGGATGATTTTCATTTACTACAAAATTGTATGAGTCAGGCATTCCGCCCATCATATTCATACCTCCGCCCAGCAATGACATATCCTTCATTCTACGCATAAACTCGGTTTCTGTGATAATTGCGGGCATATCCTTTTCGTTCATTGCTTCGAAGACAAGTGTAAATTCGGGCGTGAGCGATTTGTCGAAAATTTTCTTCAATTCTTCTTTTGCTTTCTCATCCAATTTGGATTCAGGACTATCTTCTTTTTCGATGAGCTTGTTGATAATATCGGCATCAACGCGTGTAAATTTGGCATCTTCAAACTTCTGCTCCAGATGGTTTACAAAATGGTTGTCAATGATGCCATCCATTAAGAGTACATCGTAGCCTTTATTTTTGGCTGCTTCCACATAGGAAAATTGTTTTTCGGGGTCTGTAGTGTAGAGGTAAACCAATTTTTTGTTTTTATCTGTTTGGTTTTCTTTGATAAGTTTTTTGTATTCTTCAAAAGTGAAATATTTTCCTTCCGTATTTTTGAAGAGTGTGAATCCTTGTGCTTTCTTATAAAATGTTTCTTCGGAGATAATACCATATTCGATAAATACACGAATATCATCCCATTTTTTTTCAAATTCGGCGCGATCTTTTTTGAAAAGTTGTGCCAATTTGTCGGCTACCTTTCTTGAGATATGATTGGATATTTTCTTTACATTGCTATCACTTTGCAAATAGGAGCGGGAGACATTCAAGGGAATATCGGGAGAATCTAATACACCGTGCAATAAGGTCAGAAAATCCGGCACGACACCTTCTACATTGTCGGTGATAAATACTTGATTGCTATATAATTGAATTTTGTCTTTGCGGACTTCAACGTTTTGTTTTATTTTGGGGAAATACAAGATTCCTGTCAAATTGAAAGGATAATCCACATTCAAATGAATATGAAACAGGGGTTCGTCAAAAACCATAGGATAAAGCTCGCGATAAAATGCTTTGTAGTCTTCATCTTTTAAACTTGATGGTTTTTTTGTCCAAAGAGGAGTGGGATTGTTAATGATATTGGGTACTTCTATGCTTTCGTATTCAGGATTCCCGTCTTTATCTTTTTTGCCGCTATCCTTGCTTTCGGTTTTGGTGCCAAACTGGATAGGCACGGGCAAGAAGCTACAATACTTCTTCAATAGTTCCTCGATTTTATAACTTTCCAGATATTCTTTGGACTCATCATTGATATGTAATACTATTTCTGTGCCTCTTTCGGATTTTTCGGCATCTTCTAATGTATAGTCGGGACTTCCGTCGCATTCCCAATGTACTGCTTTGGTTTTGCCTCCTTTTTTGTATGTTTTGGAGAAGATTTCGACTTTGTCGGAGACCATAAAAGAGGAGTAAAATCCAAGCCCGAAATGTCCGATCAGATTGGCACGCTCTTCTTGGGATTTATTTTTATATTTTTTGACAAATTCTTCGGCTCCCGAAAAAGCAATTTGAGCGATGTATTTCTCAACTTCATCGGCAGTCATTCCGATACCGCGATCGATTATCTTGATCGTCTTGGCGTCCTTGTCAAGCACAACTTGCACGGTGAGGTCTCCCAATTCATCCTTCACTTTTCCCATAGCTGCGAGGGCTTTTAGTTTTTGTGTAGCATCCACAGCATTGGAAATCAACTCACGTAGAAATATTTCGTGGTCTGAATATAAAAACTTCTTAATTATCGGAAAGATATCTTCCGTCTGTACATTAATTGTTCCTTTCTTCATATTGATATTTTTTTATATTTTCAACT
Source organism: uncultured Bacteroidales bacterium (assembly GCA_964562195.1). Classification (GTDB taxonomy): domain Bacteria; phylum Bacteroidota; class Bacteroidia; order Bacteroidales; family S143-32; genus S143-32. The sequence continues at coordinate 4,394 of CAZLTF010000377.1, forward strand.
TCTTTTCATCGGGTTTCAAAACTTGTGCCAAATGAGTATGGTGTCAGATTGTCACCTGTTTTTTTTCTTCCTGTTTTTTCATTTGTTTTTCAGAATATGGGATAGGATTCCAATGCCTTTTTTTCTTATGCAGAAGCCTGTTTTGGTGAACAAAAATGTATTACCTTTGCAAAAAACAATTTGATATGAAACGAAGGCATTTTCTACAAAAGGCGTCTATCGTCACAGCCGGATTATTGCTGCCATCAGTATTGATGAATTGTGTAAAAGAGTACAGGGAGGATAAATCCCCATCTCCATCCTCCGGCATAGACTTGAAGGTTTTAGTACTTGGGGCAGGAATGTCGGGATTGGCAGCCGCAAGTCTATTAAAATCAAAAGGCGTTGATGTACAGGTGATTGAGGCAAGCAGCCGCTATGGTGGGCGTATTGATTCCGTTGATTTTGAGGGGTATATTGCCGATTGTGGAGCTTCGTGGATACATGGTATTAGTGGCAATCCTCTATACTCTTTGGCAAATGAGAATGCCATCACTACCCGGACTACCTATTATGAACCCTCCTATATTTTTGATATGGACGGTACGGATATTACGGAGGAGGAATGGAACACAATCAAACCCTATCTTGACCAGTTGAGTGATATTGCATGTGAAAATCAGGAACTTTCTCTGCAAGGAGTTCTTGAGATTATTGCTCCTCAGCTTAATCTGAATGAGCGGCTTATGCGTCTTTTTTATGGTGCGGTTCGTTCGGAAATAGAGATTCCCTATGCCATTGATGCTGCTGATATTTCTGCACGGGCTTTGTGTGTCAATGATTCTTTTCCCGGCAATGATGTCATATTTCCATCCGGAATGCATCAACTTACTGATGTTTTGGCAAAAAACTTAGATATTATTTACAATACATTTGTTGTGAAAATTGATTACAGTGATGAAAAAGTCAAGGTATATACAAAGAAATATGCGGATGTCCCCGGTGAGCGGGCTTGCAACGCCTGTCATGATAGTTCCAATGCGAGCACTGTGATACATGACCAAATGTATGTGGCGGATAAAGTCATAGTAGCACTTCCACCGGAGATGTTGAAAAATGAGAATGTGGTCTTCTCTCCTCCACTTCCGGCTTCCAAAAAATCTGCTCTTGGTGGTCTTGAGATGGGAGTTATGAATAAGGTGTTTCTCAAATTTGAAAATACTTTCTGGTCTGAAGATGGATATTTTTTGGAAATTCTCAAAGAGAATCATTCGGAGGTGATTGAATTTTTTAATCCGGTACCTGTAGGTGCAGAAAATATTCTCGTTGCCGTATTGTCCGGTTATCATGCCAAAAGTATTGAATCCTTGACAGATGATGAGGTGCGGGAACTTGTGATGAATGATCTGCGTGGGATGTATGGAGAGAATATTCCGCAGCCTGTCGCAATCCACCGGACCGCTTGGCATACAAATCCACTATCTTTGGGGTGCTATCCTCATCTGAAACCCGGCTATTCAATGGATGTGTGTGATGCTATTGCCCGGTCTATCCAGAATCAGGTCTTTTTTGCCGGTGATGCGAGTACTAAAAAATATATGGCAACCGCTCATGGTGCTTATATTTCGGGACGTGATGCCGCACAAGAGATACTTGATTTTGCCCAATAGGTTAATTTTATTATGTGGGGTCTGCTGAAAGTCACAGAAGTGCCTTCATTTTTTATGTGTTTGAGAGTTTTTTATCAGGACATTGTCAATGAGTATTGTCCGCTACAATCCCCCTTCAAAAAGCAAGTGATAAAAAGAAATACAAATGAGTATTAAAAATTCAACTAAGAAACAATGAAAAGTGGTCTAAACAAATGAGGGTATTATAAATAATAACTATTAGAAAAGAAGAAAATATTTGTTTTTTGTATGTGCAAACTAAAATAGACGCTTTCGGAAAGAGAAAGGTTCTTCCAATCAGTGCAAAGTTAGACAAAATCGGAATATCGCCAAAAGAAACTTTTTTGAATTTGCTTGTTTTTTGACTGGACTCATAAATTGCATCCAAAATATTTTTATTGATGAGAATCGATTGTTCTTGGAAATGAATTGTGGATGGCAAAAGAAATATTTTGCAAAGCAAAGATTTATAGATTTTTAAGGGGTGTGTTTTTTTTATGGCACACAAGAGAGATCCGTTTGTTGGCGGCTACATTGTGAAGAATATTTTGTTTTATTATTGTTAAAAACAACCTTTTTGTTCTTTTCCCTGTTTAGTTTGTGTGTTTACGAATAAATATTGGTTAAATATGAGAAATTTAAAATTACTATTAGTTCTATTGTGGGGGCTTACTGCGACGATGAATGCGCAGCTACGATATTCCAAAGCAAAAATTAATATTGAGAATAAGAGTCCGGAGGTTATTTCAAAATTGGGCATTGATGTTACGGAAGGGATTCTTAAGAAGGGTGCCTTTATAATTTCGGATTATTCCGCAATTGAGCTTCA
>CAZLTF010000378.1:0-3010 GCA_964562195.1 uncultured Bacteroidales bacterium
ATTTGCCTGGGCATATTTCGGAGAGCTTACCCCGAGGAATTGAGGGTTCTGATGCCACAGAAAATAATTTATAATTGCCATACGCATATTTTCACACATGAGAATATTCCGAACAACTATTTTGGCTTCTATCTGGTACCCATTGCCAGAAATAAGTTTTTCCGCTGGCTGTTGTCAGGACTGATGAAGTTACCAGTCCCTTATCTCGTAAAAAGTGAGAGAGGGCAGCGCTTCAAGGCATATCTTGACTCTGCTTTCAACAAAGATCAGGAAGCAAATCTTAAGGGATTACAGAAATTCTATCCTTCAAAGAGCAGATTTGTCATTCTGCCCATGGATATGGCGCTGATGGAGGCCGGGGAAGTCATCGAAGACATTGATGCACAACATGAGGAACTTGCGAAACTATCCAGAAATAAGCTGTACAAGGATATTGTTATTCCTTTTGCTCATATTGATCCAAGAAGGGAAGATTCCCTGCAAAGAATAACTCAGCTTGTTGAAAAACATAACTTCCGGGGGGTGAAAATATATCCGCCGTTGGGTTATGGGCCAGATCACCACATGCTAATGGACAAGATCTACCCGTTTATGGTCGCACACAACATTCCATTGATTGCCCATTGTTCGCCGGGATCTGTGAATAATAAGAAGATGGATATTAATGAAGCTCATGCTTTGGCTGATCCCGATAATTATAAAGTTGTAATGGAAAAATTCCCTGAGCTTCGAATATGTCTTGCCCATTTTGGTGGTATTGATGAATGGAAAAGGCATTTGGATGAATTCCAAGAGCCGGAACAGACGACCTGGTTGTCAAAAATCAGAAGTATGATGAACAGTGGAAGATACCGGAATTTATACGCTGATATTTCGTATACGATTTTTAACTTTAAAGAGAATGCAACACTGCTTAGTGCACTTTTGGAAGAAGAACGTATCGCAGGAAGAGTCCTGTTTGGATCTGACTTTTATATGGTCAAAAATGAAACCTACTCTGAAAAACGTCTTTCCATTGATCTTCGTTCTATCCTGGGAGAGGATAAGTTCTGGCGGATTGCGAATACGAACCCAAGAAGATTTTTGGGAGAATCTTAAAACAGTTTTATTCCATCTGCTGTTATCCGGACTTGATCCGGGGCTCAACGTAACAGCATTTTTTGTCTAAGATCCCGGATAAAGTCCGGAGTACCGGCTCCTTGGAAGGGACAAATAACAAGATAAAAACTATGAAACGCCAGGCTTATGGATTCAGGGATCATGAGTTTTTCAAGCTGAAAATAATGGTTCTTCATGAAACAAAGTACGCTTTAGTCGGATGAACCATATTTCCTGCATTTGAATTCTATAGGTTCTGTTAACTTACCAAAGAGCAAATGAATATTTTTAACATCATCAACCCTTGTTCCTTCAAAAATACTGCTTCCAGTAGATTTCCACTTGTTTTGCTTTGTGGTTTTAACTTCAAGTCCATAGGCTTTATTGCTATTTACGTATGCAACAATATCAGGGAATTTCTGACCTGAAATCAGTTCAATATTACCTTCATATATAGAATCTTTGGCATTTTTGTTTACAATTTGATACACATCTTTTTCCAGATTAATACCGCCCCTGGTGAGGTAATAGTTGCCTCGTTTGATAGCGTCATTTTGCAATTCAGTTACCGATACAGCCAAGAGTGCAGTGAAAATTTCGTAATCATCATTGTGGGCAACGATCATATGTTCACCGCGAACATTTGTGATGATTCAGCGTGCGTATTTTTAGGCAAAGAAAGAGAAAGAAATTGATCGATTTCTTTTGCAAGATACCATGCAAATACAGGCGGAACTGCATTACCTATTTGTTTGTAAGCACTTGATGTAGAAGGGTGAAAGATGAAATCATCGGGAAATGATTGTATTCTTGCTGCTTCTCTGGCGGACAAACGTCTTTTATTGTTCCAATGGAATTCAATGTTTCCATGATGTTCGGCTCTCATTGTCGGGCCGGGTTGGTCTTTTTTTACTGAATTATTCCCTTGTCCTTTATTTTTTTTTGCCTTTGACCAAAAATGATTTACTTGTGCACCTTCTTCAACCTCTTCTAAATCTCCGATGGCTTTGGCTAAAGACATCCATTGATCTTTCTTTAAAACTGATTTAGGAAACTTAAAATTTGGCAAAATATCTTTTCTTGTGCCTACAATGACGACCCTTTCCCTTTTTTGAGGTACCTCGAAATTAGCCGTTATTAACAACTTATAGGAAATGTGATACCCCAACGATTGAAAATCATCAATTATTTGTTTTATGGCATCGCCATTATTCATTGTTAAAAGCCCTTTAACATTTTCAGCTAAAAACAACTTTGGCTGGGTTCTTTTAATGACTTCCGACATCGCTTGATATAGCGTACCACGTTGATTTTCGAAACCTTTCCTTTTACCTGCATGGCTGAAATCTTGGCATGGGAAACCACCTAAAACGATATCTACCGACGAGGGCATGTGTTCATCGAATAATGTTGGATAGGTGTTTTCCAGGATAGATCGGATATCACCACATACAATATGATGATTGAAGTTCTCGCGGTATGTTTTGCAGGCATTTTTTTCAATATCATTAGCCCAAATGATATCGAAATTATTAGAGGCATATTTTTTGTTAAGAAACTGGAAATTTCCACGAAATCCCAAGTCAAGGCCGCCACAACCACTGAATAGTGACAATGTAGTATATTTACGCATTGTTAAGACCCCTGACTGTGTCGATTATAATTTTTTATATTACCATCATCAAAACGCCTTAACTATAATATCCTTTTGTGAATATTTCATCTCGATTTTATTTTTGATACATAACGAGTCTGCAGAAAACCCCCCAACCCAAACAGACTTTAAAAGTATCAGTTTGTTTTGCAGATCCAAATTCGATTTTTCTCGATTATTGACCCAAAGCACATCTGTTTAGAGTTGTATTTCCGTTATGTTGGTTACTTACCAGGATAATCCGGCTATGTAATCATA
>CAZLTF010000379.1:0-3028 GCA_964562195.1 uncultured Bacteroidales bacterium
ACCTGCAAAAAACACGCAATACGATATCCAATTGTCATTGAAAAAGAAAAAAACAGAGTTTACAAAATACGACAGCTATATTTTTGACGACCCCGTAAATAGTTTCTATCCGGATGAATATGAATTTGCCGAAGGCAGAACCGATGAAAAAGGGTATGCCAGCGTCAGAGGAAAATTGGAGTCATACAATCATCCACCGGGGATGCTAAAAGCCAATTTTATGATTCGTGCTTATGAGCCTGGTGGCAATTTTAGCACCAATTATGTCAGTCGAGACTTTTCCCCTTATGAAGCTTATGTAGGAATACGTATGCCCGAGCCAAACAAATATGGATATTACGAGACCGGTCAGGACAATAAGATCGAGATAGCAAGTCTTGACAAAGACGGCAAACCTCTATCTCTCAACGGTTTGAAAGTAGAGCTATATCGTATCAACTGGCGTTGGTGGTATGATGTATATACCGATCAAACAAGCAATTTTTATTCCAACTCATACAATCAATTAATTAACACACAGACCATTAACACCCATCAAGGGAAAGGAGTAGCACAATTCAACATTCCGGATACGGATTGGGGGCGTTATTTTGTACATATCACGATTCCCGGCGGGCATTCAACCGGAGCAATGTTTTTTGCAGATTGGCCTTATACATCGAGCCGCGCCAATCGCAAAAATCCCGATGGCGCCAGCGTATTAAGCTTTGCTACCGACAAAGAAAAATATCAGGTAGGTGATCTGGCAAATATCAGTTTCCCTTCGAGCAAAATTGGCAGGGCATTGGTGAGTATCGAGGATGGTAGTAGTGTATTGCAAAGTTTTTGGGTCGAAGCAGACCCTATGGCAAATGAGACCCATTTTAGCTTGGAGATAAAAGAAGAGATGAGTCCTAATGTGTATGTACATATCAGCCTGTTGCAGCCTCATGCACAGACTCTTAACGACTCTCCGATACGTTCTTACGGGATTATTCCACTATTGGTCGAAAATCCGGACAGTCATCTCCATCCGAAGATAAAAATGAAGGATAAGTTGAGACCGGAAGAGGAATTTACCGTCACGATAAGCGAACAGTCCAAACGTAGGATGACTTATACCTTGGCAATCGTGGATGAAGGATTGTTGGACTTGACAAATTACCACACACCGGATCCATGGAAATATTTCTATGCCAAAGAAGCTTTAGGAGTCAAGACATGGGATTTTTATGATATGATATTGGGAGCTTACGGCGGAGAGATCGAAAAACTTTTTGCCGTTGGCGGCGATGAAGATTTGCCACAAAAAGGAGTCAAAAAAGCCAAGCGGTTTAAGCCGGTAGTGTTTTTTGCAGGACCTTTTACCTATGATGGAAAAAAGCAAAAACATCATTTCAAGATGCCCTCTTATGTAGGATCTGTCAAAGTGATGGTCGTTGCCAAAGATGATAATTCTTTTGGAAAAACAGACAAGGTCGTAGCCGTCAAAAATCCTTTGATGATTTTGCCCACCCTGCCGCGCACGATGAGTCCCGGCGATGAAGCCGCAGTACCGGTATCCGTATTTGCAATGGAAAAAGACGTTAAAGATGTGACTCTCCGCATTCAAACCAATGAATATTTCGAAATTCCGGGCGATAGCCAGCAAAAAGTTCACTTCGATAGTCCGGATGAAAAGACACTCTATTTCAAAATAAAAGCATTACAAAAAATTGGAATCGGAAAGATAGAAATTTCGGCTAAAGCCGGAAAACATAAAGCAAAACAAAGTGTCGAATTGGATGTGCGTTCTTCCAATCCTAAGGAAACAAGAGTCCTGAATATCGCCTTGGAAAAAGGTGAGAATCACGTTTTTGAACTTTCGGGATTTGGCTTAAAAAATTCTCAAAAAGCTTATGTTGAAATTTCGACGCTCCCCTCTCTCGACATCAAAAAACGTTTGCATTATCTGATTCATTATCCCTATGGGTGCAGCGAACAAATAAGTTCGAGTGCTTTTGCCCAGTTGCATCTCGAATCATTGATAAAACTCGATGATGTTCAGAAAAAAAGCATTCAAAATAATATTCAGGAAGCAATTTCACTCTTGCAAGGACGGGTAAATTTTGACGGCGGAATAAAATATTGGCCATCTTCCGAACATTCCAACGAATGGATTAGCAGCTATGTAGGACAATTTTTGTGGGAAGCACAAGAAAAAGCATATTACGTACCGCAATCTATGATGAAAGAATGGCTCCACTTTCAACAAAACCGTGCCAATCAATGGAAAGTGGATACATATTCTACGTATTCGAGGATATTTTCGAAGAAAAACCAAGCCTATAGGCTCTATGTTTTAGCCCTGACGGGAAATGCTGAAATCGGAGCGATGAACCGTCTTCGCGAAATAAAAAATCTTGGCAAAATGGCTACTTGGTATCTTGGGGCGGCGTATGCCTTATGCGGCAAAAAAGATATAGCGCTCAAGCTGATTGCCTCAACGGATTCTGATATCGAAAAATATGATCTTATCCACAACTATTCATTTGGCAGCAGGCTGCGGGATAAAGCAATGATACTCAACGTCTTAAAACTATTAGACAAAAAACAAGAGATGCACAAACTTCTATTTGATATCGCTCATGAAGTAAGTCGCAAATCTTGGATGAGTACACAGACCACTGCCGTTGTTTTCAATAGCTTAGGAAAAATATTTCAAAATGATAATATTGCAGGCAATACTTGGTTATGCAATTATTCTATCAATGAAGGTGCCCGCATCAAAGCCGGTTCTGACAAGCAGATACTTCATCTGGATTTGGATTTTGACGAGCAAGGAAATACAAAATTTGAAATAAACAATATTTCTGACAAACTGCTTTTTGTGAATGTATTCAACGAAGGTAACCCGCCTGCAGGAGAAGAGAAGTTAAATGAAAGTAATATTCATCTTTCGGTTTTCTATACGGATATGCAAAACAATAGGATAAATCCATCTAATCTGGCGGCAGGAACGGACTTTTTGATGCATGTCAGTGCAAAAGCCAACTATTATTATGATGTT
>CAZLTF010000380.1:0-1941 GCA_964562195.1 uncultured Bacteroidales bacterium
CCAAAGAATATGTGCTGGAATCAATAATCTTGCTCTGCCAGATTTGTTTCAATAACCGATTTCTTTTGTCCATTAATTTTTTTTTGGATTTTCCCGGATAGAGAAGTGAGGGAGCATTGGGCAATACGGCAAGACAAGCCGATTCTGCCCAAGACAAGCGGGAAGCATCTCTGCCAAAATAGCGATATGCCGCCGCACTAAGTCCCACGGTATTACCGCCAAAAGGAGCCGCCGCAGCATACAAGCGGAGAATCTCTTCTTTGGAATAGCGCAATTCCAATCCCAAAGCAAAAAGGGCTTCTTTTACTTTCTCGACTATATTTCGTTTCTGTCCGTGACGATGAATCCTGACCAATTGCATGCTAAGCGTACTGGCTCCGCTAACGATTCGTTTTTGAACAAAATTTTGCCGTAACGCCCGTATTATGGCAAATGGATTGATGCCCGGATGTTGATAGAAATGACGGTCTTCAAAATGAAGAAGACATTGCCTGAATTTATAGGGTACGCTGTCCGCTAAGGGAAAGCGCCACTGTTCGTCACTCGCAATCTTTGCTCCAAGCAATCTATGTTCTGCACTGTATATTACGGTAGAATAGGGGAGTTTGTCCAAGCGAAATGAAATGGAATATGCCAACAGCAGAATCGTGAGAGTAAGGAGGAATATGTTTGCGTATTTTCTCATTGGGACTGTCAATAATGGGAGTTTTGTACCGGATATTATTTATGTTTTCAAACAATGATATTATTAAATATTTGTACTTTTTTTTGATGAAACATACTTTCCTGTTGCCACCGTATATGGAAAGTATAGAAGGCTAAAATCATTTACCGGTAAATATGTTTCTAAATATTATCAATTTGTTTATCTAAATTTTCTTCTTTTAATTGAATGTAGCGGTATTCCTAATATTCGCTAAAAACTTTTTCAGATCGCTTAAAACCTTCTTTATTTCGTAATTCGCCCCATTCAACATTAGATTGTTCTAATTGTGCTCTATTTTGGACGGAAAGTTTATCAGCAACAAATACAGGACTGCCTCTTGCAATATCGAATACCTTATTGGTATTTCTTTCATTTTTTACTTTCTCCGGTGTTTTAACTGCATTTAATCATATTTTTTTATTACTGTTTAATGAATTTTGAACCCAACTATTATCGAAATTATCAGGTAAATATTCAAGTATAAATAATACTCTTATCATCATCCCGTTTATTTACCAAAGATTTAATATCTCCGTTGCCTCTTAATTTTAATTCTGATATATATTCTTTTGTGAGCATTTTTGTTTCATTACTATTTACAAAAAGATGGTTTATCATCTGCCAAAAAACATCCACATATTAATGATACAAATATACTATTTTTTTGGTATCAAAAAATGTACTTTCATAATAGTTTTTCACATTTTCGATTCGATAAAACCACTTACGATGAAGCGAGTTTATCTCTTGATCAAAATCGCCTCCTTTGAGGTAAATGATACCGTTTTTTAGTTTGTTAAATCCATCTTTGGCAATCAGATGTCCCGTAAGATCGATAAAGGCGGGCAGATTGGTCACGGCACGACTGACGATAAAATCATAAACATATTCAATATTCTCGACCCGACTTTTTTCTATTGTAACATTCTGTAAATCTATGGCTTTGGCAATTTCTTGTACGACGATTATTTTTTTTCCAATAGAATCCACGAGATGAAAACGTGCTTCGGGAAAGATAATCGCCAATGGAATACCCGGAAAACCGCCTCCCGTACCGGCATCCAGAATGGCAGTACCGGGGGCAAATGAAATAAACTTGGCAATTGCCAACGAGTGCAAAATATGCTTTTCGTAAAGAGAATCAATATCTTTGCGCGAAATGACATTGATTTTCTGATTCCATCCTTTGTAGAGTTCTCCCAAAGCGGCAAACTGTTCGTATTGCTCCGGACTTA
>CAZLTF010000381.1:0-13212 GCA_964562195.1 uncultured Bacteroidales bacterium
GGCTTTTCCGAAACGAAAACACCCTCTTTGGGAATAAAAGATATGCAGGACTTTTTGGATGAAGCGCTGGTTTTTCTTGTGTATTATTATTAAAATATTTTACATAATCCGTTCTTTTTCATACATTTGAGGATTTTTCAACAGACCATAAAATATCATAAACATCACGAAGACTATGGATGGAAATATAGCATTGCATCGATATTTGCAACGAACATACGAAGATGATAGGCAAGGCTATGATCAGTGGCAAGCCGGATATTGAGCACGGCTTCTGTTTATTTTACAAACTTATCGTAAACAAAGCCCTGCAAAAGTGCTCCCAAAGCCAAATAAGTAATAAAAATGAAAGTATATTTTGCACCGAAAAATCCAATCATCACCGGCAGTAGAGTCAATTTCACGCCCCTGCCATAGATAAAAGTAATAAGATTGCCCTGACTAAGCCCGCTTTCGGATACATCCTTAAGAAACGGAAACCAAGCGATTATCGGACCATGGCTCACAATACCGGCAAGCAAACTCATCATATAAGTTTTAATTTTCGATTTCTCTTTAAACAATTTTGCAATTCTTTCTTTTGGGAAATAATAATTGAGTATTGCAGTCATAAATATTACGATCGCAAAAACCGGAATAATCATCAGAATATTTTTGACAAAATGCCGGATACTATCAAATACGATTTGTTTTTGAAAAAAGAACAAAACAAAGTATATCAAGAAGACAATAATCATAAAAATCACGCCTTTGAACTTCGGTTTTCGAGACGATTTATTTTCAGATGGTTTCATAAGTCAAAACAATTAAAACGCTTAATATCACAGTAAAAATCATCGCTAAAAGACTCCGTAACAACACAAACTTTTTTCCGAAATAGGATACTTCAAGGGGTATCTGAACATAACCGATACTGACCCAAGCAAGCAAAAATGCCGTTATGGCATACATAGAAACTCCTGCGTCAATCAACTCACCTCCAAGTATATAACTAACAAACGCATTGCCCAACATCAAGCTGCCGACAATCGTAGCAGATAAAGTATCCCACAATCTATCTCCGGTAAAAAGCTGCTTGACATCCTCCGGATTGAGATAATTGATCAGGAGGGATGATAGTCCCAAAATTCCGATGATCATCGGAAACATATAAAGAATCCCACGCGAAGATTTCTTCAGAATATGTATAAACTTTTTTTTATTTATCATATCACTCATTTCTATTACATATAATTAACATCATAAGTGAACAATTGTTCACTTATTTTTTTCTACAAAAAAAAGGCTCATAATGAGCCTTTTAAAATAAGAAGAATATGAATTAATAAATAAATACTTTCTTATGAAAAAGATATTTATTATGAAAAAGATTTACAATGTAATGCGCATTTGCCAAAGGCAGAGGAATTTGCACTTCTCGAGCATTCAGGCGTTGACGCAAGACAATATGTCCGAGCAAATCATAGATAGTAACATAATCTCCCTCCGATGCGCCGGTGATGATAAGGTTTTGTTGCGAAGCATAAATAAGAATATCCGTCGTTTGCTCGACAATCTGCATTGGTGAAGCAAAACGCAATTCAAAACGATTCGCCGGGTCATTAGGCGAAGCCTCAAAAACATACGATTGACCGGCGGCAATATCAATTTTTTTGTTCAGCAGCAGATCCACCAAATAGATTTCTTCAAACTGAGATGCGAAATCGGTTTTTGGCATAGAAATGGAATAAACACCTTTGTCACCTACCTCAATTCCGATAGGGAATACGCTATGCTTATCAATTTTGGGCAATACGTCGATACTGTATTGGATATTATTATCAACAATAAACATTTGAGGAGCCTCTACCCTGCCCCGCATATCATAGGCATCATACTGACTATCAAATCCATCTGTAGCATCCTCCCGGACAGCAATAAAGACACGGTCTGAATAGTTATTACCCTCGATTTTCAGGGTGAGAAAATCTCCGTTTTGTCTATTTTTATAGAAAGAAACGTTCTTTTGGTGCGTTTGATTTGCTTCGGGAATAACCACATAAGCATTGGCAGCATTGGCATTCATATAAAAACCTTGCGTGGGCGGAATAATAGAGTCATAAATTGACAAATTAGGATTCATATATGCATATTGACCGGTATTATTATCCCAGATGTAAATCGTTGCATCAACATTATTCAACGTCCAGTTGTTATTGTAAACAAGGTATGATGGGAATGGATTTCCGACAAGATTGTGACCGGCAGCATTCGGGGAGGAATAAGCAGAGGGCGTAAAGTCAAGAGATAACGTAGGGTCTCCACTGTTTGTATTTCCGATAAAATGAATGGTTTTTGCCTGTGTGGAAGCCCAGACGAAATAGCCTTTTGCAATTTCCATCGGATATCCCAGTTCATTATGGTTCACGTATGCACTATCCGGTTCACTCCAGCTATAGAAATATGTTCCCATATAACAATCATTTGTGGCAGTATCGACCGGAGCGGATACTTGATGCCACTGATCACTAGTCAGATATTGTTGAAAATCCAGACTTCCCAATACGGAATAGCTACCTCTGTTAATGAAGGAGGCAATGCCCGTGCTGTCCGCTTCAAAAACAGCATCATCCAAAATATTCATTTCTTTAGAAGATTCGATACTCAAACCGGCTTGGGGTTGTACATTCAACATATTCACCTCTAAGGGTACATTGGTAGAACCTCCCAATACGCCAACGCTACCGGATTGAATAACAAGATGAGCAATATCGGGAGTTTGAACACGTACAACCATCGTCACGGTATCTGTACCTGCGAGATGAAGTTCACCGCCGAAGGCATCCCAAGAAGAATTTCTAAAAACCAAACGTTGAAAAGCAGTAAGCAAGCCGCCACTCATATATCCTCCTGAGCCGGAGCGGAAAAATACACCACCATAATGATTTGACAAATCAAAATTGCGAAGCTCTCCTCCGAGAAGATACAAATGACTATTATTTCTAAAATTAACATCATCCCCTACCAAGAAATGTCCATCCGTGTTAATCGTCACATCTCCATACACTTGTGCATCATTTGGAGCATTCAACCTTAAAACACCGCCACTGTTAATTGTAAGCGATTTGCATTGATAAGCCCCCCCTGTGTGATTCACATACAAATGTCCCGACAATACAGGATTGTAATAAACGCCCTCATCAACGATCACATCAATTTCCCTATCAGGTACATAATTTTTGTCCCAGTTAGCAGCTTGATTCCAATCACCGGAGACCAAACCGACCCAAGAAAGACTTTGGGGAGGAACGATGACAGTATAATCCTCTGTTTCTCCATATATTCCTGTCTGACAAGGATTTGGGTTTGAATTATACAATTCAATGATACGCATCCGTGTACTTCCGGATAAAGCCGTTGAAGGAACGGATACAGCTACATTTAGCAGATGAGTCCCCGAGCTACCGTCTGTATTTCCAAGATCAAAAGCCTCATTGAATTCATCAAAATCACAATCGTGATTCCAATCTATCCAAGCGATACAATGTTGTTCCCAATTGCCATTTACCGTTATTTCCACACTGAGATTGTAGCTTGCTCCGGCATGTATTGTAGTAGAAAGCGCCGTAAAATCTTCGTAGCCTACCGATCCGCTTACATTATCAATCGTGTTAAACAAGACATGACTAATGTAATCATCGGAGGTATTTGAAAAACCGGATGAGCAATATTGGCAACTCGCATTGATATAATTTACTTTTGTTTCCGTGTCGCTACCTGCATTATTGCCGGCTGTCAGAGAGACCGTGTATTGTCCGTTATCTGTAAAAACGACTTCGGGATTGGCAGAATGCTCATTTGTTCCATTTACAAAAGAATAAGTAGCAGGCGAAATATTCCAAGACCACATCCCCGGATATCCGGTGCTCAAATCCGTAAATTGAACCACCTCGCCGGTTCCCGGAACAAGATTATCAGCCACAAAATCAGCAAGCGGCGGATCATTGGTTGCGTCCACGACTACATCATCAATACATACTCCATATCCATATTTGCCATTCCCTTCGAAAGCAATAAAGTAAGTAGCTGAAATATCAGGCAATGTTATTGTTTCCTGAGTCCAACTATTAATACTGGCAGTAAAGGAAGCCAATACTTGCCAGTCATCCAAAGGTGCAGACTTATACAAAACCCTCAGTTCATCTTGATAGGTTCCAAAAAAGGATGAACGTTCTTCCTGCGTATGCCAAAAGCTTAGGGAAGCCCCCGAAAAAGCCGAAAAATCAAACGGCGGCATACACAAGTTCGTTTTATCACTCGACACATCCAAGATATCCGTATCTTTGAGACAAGCATCATAAGTTCCACTATGTGCACCGGAAGGATTTGAACTTCCGTTTCCGCTCAGCATACTCCAATCCAAATTATCGCCGGACACATAAGATTGATACCAACAATTTGGAAAATTTCCAGCATTTTCGAAGTCTTCCGAATAGGGAAAAGCATCGACAGTACAATTGGAAGCCTCGATATAATCAGTTTTTGTAATATTGTCCGACCCCAAGCTGTTTGTCACCGACAATCCGACTGTATAAACGCCGGCACTATAGAAATTCACCTGTGGATTCTGCGAATTGGCACTCGTGCCATTCACAAAACTATAAGAGGAAGGTGAAATCGTCCAAGCCCATGAGACAGGTGTTGCGACACTATTATCGGTAAAAGAAACCACATCAAGCGTTGCCACAGAAGTTTTGTCCGCAAAAAAATCAGCGGTGGGCGGAGTATTGGAAGCGTCGATTCTCACATCATCCAGCAGTACTCCCCTGCCCCCTTTGGCATTTGCCTCAAAAGCCAGATAATAGGTAGAAGAAGGACTGGGAAGATTTAATGTCTCTTGCGTCCAATTACTAATATTATCCGAATATTGCGACAACAAATTCCACTGTCCGGTAGCTGATGTACGATAATACACCTTCAATTTATCTTGAAAATGCAACCAGAGCAAATTCCGTTCTCTTTGTTTATGCCAAAAACTCAATGTAAATGTAGTATAGCCAGTAAGATCCAATTCCAAAGTTATCAACTTGGTCTCATCATCATTGCTATCGTAAGCGTCGCTCAACTTGGCAGCATAAGAAGAAGAATGAGAATCCGAATTTTGAAAATCCCAATCCAGATTATCACCCGAGACATACTGTTGCGACCAAGATGCGGGCATACTCCCACCATCTTCAAAATCTTCAATCCAAGGAAATACTGTCTGAGACCCTTTGGTATTTGAAACTTCCTGAGCATTCACCTGATAAGTCCCTCCGCTAAAAAACAATACAAAAAATACAACTAACTGATAAAAACGTTTCATAGTAACAAATTTTTAATTAGTAACCCCGCAATTTCCAAATGTTTTGCCTGCAATAAACCAATTCCCCAATAGAAAACACCGTATTGTCTTTCAAAAACAATTATCAGAAATGATAAGAATTATCACCATTAATAGAAGCAGCTTCCTCGCATACAATGAAAAAAACTAAATCACAGTGTTTTACAAATATTACATCACCAAAACGTTTATTTATTGTGCAACATCCGTGCCAATATATCATAGAGTCTGATGATATTGAGGTATCTACCTATTTTTTTGCACCAAGCAAAGAAAAGAAAAATATTTTTTGCAGATGATTGCTTGAAATATATACCTTTGCATTCAAATAAAAAAAGGTATTTATGATAGATACAAATCGCTATACTTCAAAGAACCACATTCGTGTGGTAACGGCAGCCTCCCTCTTTGACGGACATGATGCTGCGATCAATATTATGCGACGCATCATTCAGTCGTCCGGTGCAGAAGTCATTCATTTGGGGCACAATCGTTCGGGATTGGACATTGTAAATGCAGCACAACAAGAAGACGCTCAGGCAATTGCAATAACCTCATATCAAGGCGGACACAATGAATTTTTCAAATATATGTATGATCTTCTCCGTGAGAAATCATGTGAACATATTAAAATATTTGGAGGAGGTGGTGGTGTTATCCTTCCCGGTGAGATTCAAGAATTGGAGAAATATGGTATCGAACGTATTTACTCTCCGGATGACGGCAGGGAACTGGGTTTGCAAGGAATGATAAATGATCTGATGGAGCGTTCGGATTTTCCGACCGGCAAAGGCATAAAAGTCAATCTCAATCAAATTCAGAACAAGGAAATCAATGCAATAGCAAGACTAATCTCGGCGGTAGAAAATTTCCCCGCTGATGTCCGGTCAATCATGGATGAAATACGCAAGCACAACAAAAACGGAGACACACCTCCGGTCTTGGGAATTACAGGCACCGGTGGTTCGGGCAAATCCTCCTTGATCGATGAGATCGTACGCCGCTATCTCGATGCTTTTCCCGACAAGACCATCGCTATCATCTCCGTAGATCCCTCACGAAGAAAATCAGGCGGCGCTTTACTTGGGGATCGTATCCGGATGAATGCTATCAACGATGAACGCGTCTTTATGCGTTCACTCGCTACACGCCAAGCCAACCTTGCGATGTCTCCCTATATCAGTGATACAGTGGAGATTATGAAAGCAGCGGCTTATGACCTAATCATCCTTGAGACTTCCGGAATCGGCCAATCGGACACGGAAATCGTTGATCATTCAGACCTTTCGCTCTATGTGATGACACCCGAATACGGAGCTGCTACACAATTGGAAAAAATCGATATGTTGGACTTTGCAGATATCGTCTCGATCAATAAATTTGACAAAAGAGGTGCTCTGGATGCCATTCGCGATGTCCAAAAACAATATCAGCGAAATCATAATCTTTGGGATACAGACAGCCGTAATATGCCGGTATTCGGCACCATAGCTTCCCAGTTTAACGACCCCGGTGTCAATCAATTGTTTGAAGCACTGATGCAAAAATTTTCCGATAAATTTGGAAGTCATTTTGGCTTAAAAAAAGACCGGAAAGAAGAATTGCAACAAAAAATTTCCATTATTCCACCCCGGCGCGTACGTTACCTTTCCGAAATTTCGGAAACAATTCGTAAATACAATGAGTGGACAGAAAAACAAGCAAAAGTTGCACACCGCTTGCAAGCAATCGAAGAATTGACAGATCGTTTGAAAGACAATCCGGATGCATGGTCACTCCTTCAAGAAGAGAAAAAAGATTTGGAATATCAATTGGGAGTCAATCGAAAGATTCTCGAAACATGGGAGCAAAAAAAGAAAGATTATGCCGCCGATGAATTTGTATACCAGGTTCGAGGTCGCGATATCCGTGTCCAAACATACAAGGAATCCCTTTCGCACACAAAAGTTCCCAAGGTGGTTTTGCCCAAATTCCGTTCGTGGGGAGACATTCTCAAATGGAATTTGCGAGAAAACGTACCGGGAGAATATCCTTTTGCCGCAGGCGTATTCCCTTTCAAACGTGAGGGCGAAGACCCGACGCGTATGTTTGCCGGAGAAGGCGGACCGGAACGTACAAACAAACGTTTTCATTATGTCTCTCTCGGGATGCCTGCAAAGCGTCTTTCAACGGCTTTTGACTCGGTCACACTCTATGGACAAGATGCTGACCAACGCCCCGACATCTATGGAAAAATTGGCAATTCTGGCGTAGCCATCTCTTGTCTTGATGATGCAAAACGTTTATATTCAGGATTTAATCTTGCCGACCCAAAAACTTCCGTCTCTATGACCATCAATGGTCCTGCTCCTATGATGGTAGGATATTTTATGAATGCCGCCATCGATCAACAATGTGAGATATATATACGCGAACAGCATCTTGAAGACGAAATAAATGCCAAGATAGATGCCATATACAAAGAGAGGGGAACACAAAGACCGATCTATAGAGGTGAATTGCCAAAAGGAAATGACGGCTTGGGGCTTTTGCTCTTGGGAGTCACGGGAGATATGGTCTTGCCGCCGGAAATTTATAAAGAGATCAAGAAAAAAACGATTGCCGTAGTTCGCGGCACGGTACAAGCCGATATTCTCAAAGAAGATCAGGCACAAAACACCTGTATTTTCTCGACCGACTTTTCGCTCAAGCTGATGGGAGATATACAAGCCTATTTCATAGAAAACGGAGTACGCAATTTTTATTCCGTTTCCATCTCAGGTTATCATATCGCCGAAGCAGGTGCCAATCCGCTGACCCAATTGGCTTTGACTCTCGCCAACGGATTTACATACGTAGAATATTATCTTTCGCGAGGAATGGATATCAACCAATTTGCCCCCAATCTTTCGTTCTTTTTCAGCAATGGCATGGATGCCGAATATTCGGTACTGGGACGTGTTGCACGTTTGATTTGGGCGAAAGCCATGAAAGAGAAATACGGAGCGGATGAACGTTCTCAAAAATTGAAATACCATATTCAGACTTCCGGTCGTTCGCTTCACGCACAAGAAATTGATTTCAACGATATACGGACTACTTTGCAAGCCTTATATGCTATTTACGACAATTGCAACTCACTGCATACCAATGCTTATGATGAAGCCATCACGACTCCTACCGAAGAAAGCGTCAGGCGGGCTATGGCGATACAATTGATTATCAATCACGAATTGGGCTTGGCGATGAACGAAAATCCTCTGCAAGGGTCGTTTATCATCGACGAATTGACAGAGCTTGTAGAAGAGGCGGTTTTGGCTGAATTTGACAGAATCACCGAACGCGGTGGCGTACTCGGAGCTATGGAAACAATGTATCAACGTAGCAAGATTCAAGAAGAATCCATGTATTATGAACAATTGAAAAACTCCGGCGAATTGCCTCTGATCGGTGTAAACACATTCTTGTCCAAAGAAGGATCGCCAACGCTCATTCCGGGTGAAGTCATCCGCGCTACCGAAGAAGAGAAAAAAGCACAACTCGAAACGGTCAAAAATGTACAACAAACCTATGCCGAAGAAGCTCGACAAGCATTGAAAAGATTGAAACAAGCCGCTTTGAACAATCAAAATATTTTTGCAGAATTGATGCATGTCACCAAATATGCAACTCTCGGACAAATAACAAGTACACTGTTTGAAGTGGGAGGTGAATACAGAAGAAATATGTAAAAAATTTATTAAAGTAACAGATACATTATGAGAAATTATTCAAAATATCTATTCGGATTATTCTTATCCCTTAGTATTTCATTATCCGCTCAGGATAAAGGAAATATAAAATTTGAAGGAATTTTCAAAGGAGAATATTTCCCAAAAGCCGTCTATGGTCTAAATCCGATGAAAGATGGGGAATCATACTGCAAACTGGAAGGGAAAGAGTTAAACTCATACAGTTTCAAAACCGGCAATAAAATTAGAACCATCGTTCGGCAAGAAGATTTGATTACCGAAAGTGATTCATCCGGCATTAATATGCGTTCATTTACTTTCAGTCCGGATGAGACCAAGATACTTTTTGCTACGGAGACAGAACCTATCTATCGACATTCTTCCCGCAATACTTATTATATTTATGATATTGAAAGCAAAAAAATCGAGAGACTTTCGCATCGCGGCAAACAACGAGTAGCAACATTCTCACCGGACAGCAAAAAGATTGCTTACATTTTGAACAATAATTTATATTACAAAAATCTGGAAACAGGACAAAACGTTCAAATCACCAGAGACGGGAGAAAAAACAGAATCATCTATGGAACTACCGATTGGGTATATGAGGAAGAATTTTCGTTTATTCAGGGTTTTCATTGGTCTCCGGACAGTAAAAAAATTGCTTTTTACAGATTTGATGAATCACATGTAAAGAAGTATTCATTTCCACAATACAATGCACTTTATCCCGAACAGTACACTTACAAATATCCCAAAGCGGGAGAAGACAACTCTATCGTAAACATATACGTATATGATCTCGAGAAACACGGCAATACGATGGATCATCCAGCCAAATATGAGAAGGATGCCTCCCTCATCGATCCCAGCGGAGCAGGCTTGCCCCCCACTCCACCCCCGCCACCTTCCCGCCTAAAACAAAAAGCGGAAGCCAAAAGGGAACTTGCAAATTCCAAAACAAAAAAACAAAAAAACGTACTTCCCGACGATCCTTCCGGTGCCGGTGTTGCACTATCAAATCAAGCTCAAAGATTCAAACGAAAAACAAGAGGCTTAAATGCCACACAAATGAACATTGGAGAAGAGACAGACATATATATTCCAAGAATCAAATGGACACAAAATTCCAACCAACTTGTAATCGAATGGCTAAACCGTCTTCAAAATGAACTAAAATTCCTATTGGCAGATGCCACTACGGGAGAAACCAAGGAGATATATCACGAAACCAATAAATACTATATTGACATTACGGACAATCTCTATTTTCTAAAAGACGGAAATCATTTTCTGCTCACATCGGAAAAAGACGGATACAATCACATATATCTTTGTGATCTGCAAGGAGGCAGCCCCCAACAAATTACGAAAGGCAAATGGGAAGTAACGAGCTTTATGGGCTTTGATGAATCCAAGCAAATCATCTATTACATTTCGAGCGAATCATCTCCTCTCAACCGTGAGATGTATTCCATCGGAATAGATGGAAAACATAAAAAGAAATTGTCTCAAAAAGAAGGTACCAACGAAGTACAGTGGACACCCGGATTCACCTATTTTATCAACACCTATTCTTCGATTGACACCCCGCCTCAATACACACTCTGCGACCATGACGGAAAAATCATCAGAACACTTGAAGACAACAGTACTTTCAAAGAAAAGATACTTAAAGATGGATTTCATCCTAAAGAATTTTTCAACTTTATCACCTCCGAAGGAGTAAAATTGAACGCTTGGATGTTGAAACCACCTCATTTTGACAAAAATAAAAAATATCCCGTACTGGTATATGTATATGGAGGTCCCGGCTCACAAACCGTAACAAACTCATGGGGCTATACCCAAGATTTCTGGTTTCAATATTTAGCACAAAATGATTTTATTATCGTGTCGGTGGACAATCGAGGAACCGGAGCAAGAGGGCAGGATTTCAAAAAATTGACCTATCGGCAATTGGGAAAATACGAAACAGCCGATCAAATCGAAGTCGCAAAATATTTATCTACAAAAACCTTTGTCAACAAAAATAAAATTGGCATCTTCGGATGGAGTTATGGTGGCTATATGGCCTCCCTCTGTATGACCAAAGGCGCCGATTATTTCAATACGGGAATAGCCGTAGCTCCCGTCACCAACTGGAGATATTATGACAATATCTACACCGAACGTTATATGGGATTGCCACAAGACAATGAAGAAGGATACGACAAAAACGCTCCCCTCAATCATGTGGATAAACTAAAAGGAAACTTCCTCTTGATACATGGCACCGCCGATGACAATGTTCATTTTCAAAATTCAATGGAGATGGTAAAAGCATTGACCAAGGCAAACAAGAAATTTGAGTTTATGGCATACCCCAACAGCAATCACGGTATCTATACCGGACGCAATACACGCCTGCATTTATATACAAAAATGACGGACTTTTTATTTCAACATTTAAAATAAACATAAAGACAAATCGTTTTATCAACAGAAAGAATATTCCGGTTCATTATTTTGGCTGTGAATTATATGTAGCTCATCACCTTATTGCATTATGAATTTATACTCACGTAAAAAAAGATGGAAATGGATACTGTTTATTGCAGCCATATTGATTGTGGGTATATCCTTGTATTTCACCAACTTATTGGTAAGAAAGATTGCCAAAGAGGAACGCAAGAACATTCAGATTTGGGCGGATGCCATTCACCGCAAAGCCTCTTTGGTCAATTACACACAAGATTTTTTTGAAAAGCTAAAAAAGGAAGAACGCAAACGGGCGGAAATTCTCGCCGAAGCCTACCGCAATGTTACGCGCGATGACAATAGCAATGAAAGTTTAAACTTTTATCTAAAAATCATTTCCGGTAATACGACCGTACCGGCAATCCTCACGGATGAAAAATTGAAAATGCAATATGCGGTCAATGTTGATTTCAATATTGACACCATCCCCTACCTTACAGGTAAATTGAAAAAAGAATTTTCCGTGTTTGAACCCATCAAACTCAATTACTACCGCGACAGCTATCTATACCTTTTTTATAAAGATTCGCAATTGTTTTCGGAGCTAAAAGATGTATTGGATGATCTGATACAGTCTTTCTTCTCGGAAGTCGTAGTCAATTCCGCTTCGGTACCGGTCATCGTGACCGACAGCACACGAAGCTTGATCCTTGAATATGGGAATATTCCCGAGAAGAAACTTACGGACAGTCTATATTTGAAAGAAACATTGGAAAATATGGCATCCCAAAATCCTGCCATTGAAATCGAAATCGCCGGTCAAGGCAAACGATTCATCTATTATCAAGATTCCGACATCCTCAATTGGTTGAAGATTTACCCCTATTTCCAATTTAGCGTGATCGGTCTATTTATCATCATCGCCTATGTATTGTTTAGCATAGCACGCCGTACCGAACAAAATCAAGTCTGGGTAGGCTTAGCAAAAGAAACGGCACATCAATTGGGCACCCCGATTTCATCTATGATGGCATGGGTGCAACTTCTTGAAATGGAGAATATTGACCAGAGTATTGTGCAAGAATTAAAAAAAGATGTTTTCCGTTTAAACAATATTGCCGACCGTTTCTCCAAAATAGGTTCCGAAGCGGTCTTGGAAAAACATAATATTGTCCGGCTCATAACGGACGACCTGAATTATCTCCGTTCACGCACCTCCCAAAAGATGAAATACACCATAAATCCGGAGCTGCCACATGAGATTCACGCCAATGTAAACATCCAATTGTTTGACTGGGTCATCGAAAATGTAATCAAAAATGCCATTGATGCCACCGGAGGTGAAGGAAGTATCCATATCGACATTCACGAAGATAAAGAAAATGTCATCATTGATGTCACAGACTCGGGAAAGGGAATCCCAAAATCCAAATTCTCAGAAGTATTTCAACCCGGATATACTAGCAAAAAAAGAGGTTGGGGACTCGGGCTTTCACTCGCCAAAAGAATTATCAACGACTATCACAAAGGTAAAATATTTATTAAATCTTCTACTATTAATGAAGGTACTACTTTCAGGATAGTATTGAAAAGTGCCACATAAAGCCTGCAAAAAAACTCTCAAACGCCTGCCAGAGAACATATTACACAAAAGCATCAATAATAAAACACAAGAAAAAA
>CAZLTF010000382.1:0-4821 GCA_964562195.1 uncultured Bacteroidales bacterium
AAGTGCCTTCATTTTTTAATTTGTGAGATGATGATATATCTACGTAATTCATTCTTTTTCACCTGTTTGAGAGTTTTTTAGTAGTCCATAAATGATAAAACTGTATTATGAAAGAAATTATTATAGCCTTGGTGATAGGAATTATAGCCGGAGTAATTGATATTATTCCGATGCTTATGCAAAAAATGAAAAAAACAGCCAATCTGTCTGCTTTTATACACTGGCTTGTGCTGGGGCTAATAATCCCATTTGTTTCTTGGGGAATAGCACCTTGGCTGAAAGGTTTGATAATTGCTGAAATTTCGGCAATTCCTATTTTATTAATTGTTGCGGCAGAGGATAAAAAGGCGATTATTCCGATCACGATAATGTCCGCAATTCTTGGGATAGGAGTAGGAGTGGCAGGAGCTTATTTTATTTAGAGTCTGCTGAAAATCACAGAAGTGCCTTCATTTTATAATTTATGAGATGATGATGCATCTACGTAATTTATTCTTTTTCATCTGTTTGAGAATTTTCAGCAGATCTTATTTATCACGTGAGATAGTATATTTCATTAAATCTTCCAAAGATTGGCGATATTCATTGGCAGGAAATCCGGATAGAATAGACATTGCTTCATCGTAATAGTCGTTCATTTTTTGCTTGGCATATTCAAGTCCGCCTGCTTGTTTTACTTCTTTGATCAGGGAGGCGACTTTTTGTTGATTTTCGTTGTGATATTTGACAATCCGGATATATTTTTTTCTTTGCAACCAAGAAGAATTTTGCAGAAGATAGATCAAGGGCAGGGTCATTTTTTTTTCTTTAATATCAATACCGGTAGGTTTTCCGGTTTTGTTGAAGGATTGATAATCAAAGAGGTCATCTTTAATCTGGAAAGCCATTCCGAGCAACTCACCAAACCGCCACATTGTGTCGATGGTTTTCGGGTCGGCATCTACGGAGGCGGCGCCTACGGCACAACAAGAAGCGATCAGGGAGGCGGTTTTTTTGCGAATAATTTCAAAATAAACCTCTTCGGTGATATCCAGATGCCGGGCTTTTTCAATCTGCAAGAGTTCACCTTCGCTCATCTCTTTGGTTGCTTCCGCTACTATGGTCAGGAGGTCAAAACGTTTCTTTTCAAGAGATACCAACAGTCCTCTCGAAAGCAAAAAATCACCTACCAAGACAGCTGCTTTATTTTTCCATAATGCATTGATTGTAAATTTTCCTCTTCTTTTTTCGGCATCATCCACGATATCATCGTGAACAAGTGTAGCAGTATGCAATAGTTCAACCATCAAAGCTCCGGTCATTGTAGCTTCACGGGGCTTTTGTCCGATCATTCCGGCAATCAAAAATGTAAACAAGGGACGCATTTGCTTTCCTTTGCTCCGTGTCATATATTTTGTAATATGATTGAGCAAAGAGACTTGCGTTTTCATAGCTGTCTTGAATTCTTTTTCAAAAGCTTCCAAGTCTTCGTACACTATATGTTTTATTTCTTTTAAGCTTTTCATTTGTATTATTTAAAAACTGACAACAAACAGAATATGCAATATTTTTTTATTTTTGTGAAATCGAATTTTCTTCTTTTTCCTCGTGATATTCCTGCTCGGTATTGATATTCCAGATATTTTCTTTTTCCGTGATAGCGTTTTTGATATTCTCGACGGCAATCATAGCAGTGAGCATCGAATGATCTTGATTGTTGTAGCGATGCATTCCGTTTCTTCCTATCGGAAAAAGGTTTTCAATTGTATTTAAATAGTCTTTGACAACATCAAATTGGTCATAGCTTCCAAAATAAGCGGGATATGTTTTGGGCATTCTGATTACAATTCCATCTATCACGTCTTGTATCTCAACGAATTCGATTTTTGCTAACTCTTGGATTGCAAATTTCTTAAATTCATCATCTTGCATATTCCATAATTCATCTCCTTCATTGCAAAAATATTCCATTCCAAGCCACACTTTGGACTTATCTTGGATCAGATAGGGACTCCAATTGTTGAATATTTGTAAGCGTCCTACTTTCACATCCCGTTCTTGAATATAGATCCAATTGTCATCAATCAATCTTCCGTTCGCACCTTTTACTTTCAATTTGTCAATCAACAGACCCACGGTAATAAAATCTCTATACATCAGACCATTAGCCACTTTGCGTACATTTTCCGCTACACTATTTTGCATTCCTGCGATCAAATCTTTGACCGGCATCGAAGAGAAATAATAGTGGGCTGTGACTTTTTCTTTTTGTCCGGTCTTGACATCCAAAATAGTGATAGAGTCAAAGCGTTTATGATTATTTTCAAAGGCTACCGCTTTTTTGTTGAGATGAATTTCTCCTCCTTTTTTTTGAATAATACGGGCGACTTCTTCCCACATTTGTCCGGGACCATATTTTGGATAAAGAAATTTTTCGATAAGACTGGTTTCCGTATTTTTTTGGGCAATATCTTTGTCTTTGATAAATATTTTTTTCACAGCATTCCATAACACCGTAGAAATGGACAGTCCTTTGATGCGTTGTGCTCCCCATTCGGGCTTGATCCGGTCACAGGACTCTCCCCATACTTTCTCCGTATAATCTTTAAAAAAAGTATGGTATAATTCTTTTCCAAAACGATTGATCAAAAAGTCTTCTAAGGATTTCTCTTTTCGAATAGGAAAAAGCCGGATAAAGATATAGCTAAATCCGATTTTTGTCATTCTCCATAGACCTAAATTCCGGATGGTAGTAGCATTGAGTGAAATAGGATAATTGAAAAAACTACGCAAGTAATAGATACGTGAGAGGCGATTGCGAATCAACATTATCTTCTCCTTTGTTGTATCCTCTTCTTTTTCTTGAGGTGGCAAAATATGATACCACCATTGCATTACGCGGTCGGATTTGGAAAAGAATCGATGTCCGCCAATATCCATCCTATTTCCTTTATAATTAACGGTTTGCGAGATACCACCAAGCATTTCACTTTGCTCATAGATAATAGGTTTGATATCGGTATGTAGTAATAATTCATAAGCCGCAGTCAAGCCCGCAGGACCTCCACCTATGATAATCGCTGTTTTTTGTTTCATTCCAACCTGCATTTCTATTTTTTGCAAATATAGAAGATTTTATCACGCGAAAAGCGGAAAAAGACAGCGATATATTTTTGTTTCCATCCGTCAAGAAGCACCTCTTGAAAGAGCGAAGCAAACAGGGTCTGGCACGACCAATGACAAGTCGAATATCCTCAACAAAAAACCGCTAAAACATGACAATGATAAGTTATATTACCATTGATTCATAGCTTGACAGTTTGTCTGTCATCAACTCAAGATTGCACAAGAATAAAAATGACCGGAGTTGGTAGATTGTTTATTTATCCAAAGGAGGAATACGCAAAACTTGCCCCGGATAAATCTTGTCAGGGTCGGTAAGCATTGGTTTATTTGCTTCAAAAATAACATTATATTTCATTGCATTGCCATATACTTTTTTTGCAATTTTGCTAAGATAGTCGCCTTTTTGAACCGTATAGAAAGTAGCTTCCGGTTTAGGGTCTGTTACTGTGATCTGGTCGTCAACCGTAGCAATCCCTTCGGTATTGCCAACAGTAATCACCGTCAATTCGCGAACTGCCTGAATTTCAGTTACTCCGGACACAACTGCCTTATCACCAAACACTTGGATGCCTAAATTTTTGATTGGCAATTCCATTTTTAACATTTTGTCCATCAATATTCTTTCTCTTTCCGGACTTCTTACGTCTGTTGTGAGAGCTGTTTCTACTGTTTCGGTTATTTCTGCTTTGGGTTCTTCCGAACCAAACAATTTTTCACCTGCTTCTTTGATAAATGAAAATAATCCCATAATGTAAATGTTTAATTTATTATATTGCAAAGGTACACAAAAAAAGGACTCGAAAAGAGTCCTTTTTTATTAACCAATATTTATTAATTTATATTTCCCAAGTATTTCCATGATTGAGGAGATCATCTACTGATTTTATTTTGCCGTTTTCTTTGGCATCGGAGATAATTTTTTCTAATTGTTGTTCATACACGGGAGCTTCTACGGAGCGAATAACGCCCATAGCGACAGGCAGATCGGGAGCTTCCATAGTAGCCAGCATCATATGGATACCGGGGTCATTGGTATGAGCATTATGTACCAAGATATCATCTTCGGTAATACCGTTTTCGCCTATGGTGACTGCTTTGATATGATTGGTTTCATCCAAAATCAGACCTTTATCATTATTTTTTCCGAAAATCATTTTTTCACCGTGTTTGAGGTGAATGGTTCTATCGGCACGCCATTCTTTATCCGAATAATATGAATGAGCGCCATGATAAAAGATAACACAATTTTGCATAAATTCAATCAGAGAAGTGCCTTTGTGTTTTTCGGCTTCGATCATCACTTCGGTCATCATTTTTGGATTTGTATCCAAGGTTCTGGCAAAGAAAGTAGCTTCTGCTCCGATTGCCAATTCACCCGGATTGAAGGGATGTTCGATCGTACCTTGGGGAGAAGTTTTTGTGATTTTACCCATCGGGGTGGTAGGCGAATATTGACCTTTTGTCAATCCGTAAATTCGATTGTTGAGCAATAAGATATTGACATCAATATTTCTCCTTAGGATATGAATAAAATGATTTCCACCGATAGCGAGGGAGTCTCCGTCCCCACTAACCATCCAGACACTAAGGTCGGGATTAGCAATTTTCACACCGCTGGCGAGAGCAGCTGCTCTACCATGAATACCGTGAAAACCATAGGTGTCCACATAATAAGGAAACCTTGAAGAACAACCGATTCCCGAGACTACCGCAAAA
>CAZLTF010000383.1:0-2371 GCA_964562195.1 uncultured Bacteroidales bacterium
ATTGGTATGAGTTCCGAATATAGCCTCCAAGAGATCGCTAATATCGGGCGGTGTTCCAGCAGTACCAGAAGGACAAGCATAAAGAGTAATTGAAAATTCAGCACTCTTTTTGCGTGTAATTCGTTCGCTGACTGAGCGAGAATTTCGTTTATCTCTACGATTCACACGTTCTTGATTCATAGTAAAATTGGAAGTAATAACGCGAATGCCATCGGTGCTGGACGGTTTTGTAAAAGTACCAAATGAACTTTCAGCTACAGCATAAAATTGCTCTTCAAATCCAGCAGGAGTACCAAAGTTACCTTGTGCCATCATTCACCTTCTTTCATTCTAATTCGTTTTTTCGGTTTCATTACCATTTCTAAAAGAACATTGTCTTCTTCAGCATCTTCAAAAATATCTAAACTGATTAAATGAGCGTGATCATTGTCATCAGCATAAAAAACATCACCTGGTTTAAGTTGCCCATATTTAGTATGATTGACAATCGCTTTACCTATATAACGAATTTTTTTACCACTGTTCATGATAAACAACCTCCAAATCAACAAGCCATATTTCAAAAGGATCAAAAGTCCCGACACTTGTTCTATCACTAGAAACTTTCAAAATAACGCAAAGGTCGTCGCCATTGCTATCTTGTAAAGTTCTATTCTCACTGAATAAATAAGCTAAATCGACTTCAAGATTACCAATTTGATAAGGCGTTGGATTATTAATATCTGAACGAAGGTAAAACATTAATCTAATGTGTTTTTTTCGTCTAACATGTCTCGGACCTTTTAATTCCTCCATTCCATCGCCATAAACAACACAAACTTTGGGATATATATTCAACGCTTTCCATTGACTAGGAAAAAGCGTTATGGCCTCATCATTTATGTCAGTCAAATAGCCATTCGCTGTTTTTATTTTTTTTAACTCAATGACTATTTGATCTATTATCTTTTTCAGAACACTATACCCAGGATGCGGCATTTCAACGCCTCCCTAACATCAAAAAAATATTATCTTCTAACAAATCTAAAACATCATCAATAGTATCATCGTCGATGAATAAAACTTGTCTCGCCGGTATGGGATCATTCTTTTCAGAAGGTTTAATAGCTCCTGCACCTTTACGTACAAACTCATTAAATACTTGAGGTAAAGATGAACCTATAACAATTCTTCCCCCATGTTCTTTTATTTCAAATTTATGTAAATTATTTGCACCTATTCTTGTCAAATCATTGTAATAATCACCAGAAGCCTTTAATTCTTCATTATATTTCGAAGCACGAAAAGGTTTTAATCTAGCTATTCCTAATGATTTTAACATTTTTGTAAATTCGGTATTTGGTTTCCAAGCAGTACCATCAGCATTGCGCTTCAATGCAAAATGTTTTTCAATCATTTGATAAAGCATTTCACGAGAACGATTCATTATTAAATTCCAATTTACAACATCTTTGAAAAAATTACTTGGGTCTTGTAATAAAAGATCAGTTATTGGATCAAAATTAAATTTAAGCCTAATAATTCCGTCTGATATATTATGTCGTGTTAAACTAATCATGAGCGTTGACCAGGCAAAACACTATCGGCTTCATCACGATCATCTTCTACATCGTCTAACATATTAGAATCGACACCCCATTCGGTTTCATCATCAACATCAAATACATGTTTATAATCTTCAGTACTAGACCAGAGATGTTTTCTAGATGTCGTTGAAGCACCATAAATTATCATCTTTCCATCACGAATATCTTTTAATAAACGCATAGCGTTTTCATAACGTTTATAAACTTTAACATCATCCTGAACTGTATGACCAGCAGCTATATTATCATTAAACAAATGATAAACGGTTATATCTCTAGTTATACGTTGAATCATATTAGGAACGGGATCGAAAGGAACACTATATCTTGAAGCGCAGAAACTATTGATCAAACCTTCTGTCTCTTCTATTGCTTCTGTTATATCCGAATCCGGTATTTGAGCAGAAGTAATATCGCCCATACTGCTTCTGATTTGATCAACGCTAGCGTATGTTGCCATTTCGATCCCGTTCCTTTTTAATTAAAGATCGAGAAATTCTCTCAATTTTTTATGGATTTCGCTATCAGGGCAATAAAGAGCGAAAACCTTAAATTTGAAAATTTCTCGATCTGGTTTCACTGCAACGAGAAAATCATCTGATTTCTCAGCCATTGCGACAAGACTATTTAAGTGTATATCCTCTTCATTTATTTCCTCAACAATTAAAGTTCCTTTAACTAAAGCCTTGCCTTTGTATAAGATTGGTTTATTGACAATAAAAAGAACTTTATCATCTAAAATTTTTAAATCAAAATTATCATCTTTTTTAACCTCTTCTTCAATA
>CAZLTF010000384.1:0-1505 GCA_964562195.1 uncultured Bacteroidales bacterium
TCCACATCAGCAAACCTGAATCTATCAGGCATGATATTAAATATTGGAAACTGATGCTCCTTTAATTCAGGCCTGGTTGATAGATCGTCCGCGCGCTGCCAGGCCCGTTTTCTTGCTACAGAAATGCCCTGAAGAGCAGGATTAAAACCCATACTGTTTTGACCTACCCTGATCAAATCCGCATCAGGATGGCTTCTAAGCTGCCGAATCAACTGATCAATAGCAGGGGCATAAATTAAGGGACAGTCACCACTTATGAGCACACAAAGATCAGCCCCGAATTCTTCTGCTGCTTTTCTTAATCTAGTTGTAACATGATCAACTTCACCGTAATACCAAAAACATGGCAGATTCGTTTGTTCACACCACCTTTTAAGAGGTTCATTCGCAGGTTCTGCAACAGTAGTAACAACAATATCTTCTATTTCCCTCGATCTTTTTAGCTCTTCAACTATCCATTCCAAGATGGTCTTTGGGCCAATCTTCCTAAAATGTTTTTCAGCAAGCCTTGAAGAGCTAAGTCTTGCAACTATAAATGCTATGGCCTTTTCCTTGTTTTGAGTGGTCATACTCTATAAAATTTCGAAAATCTCTTTGATACATCCTATTACAAATTTCGCATCTTTGTCCTTCATTTTAGGAAATAGTGGAATAGTTAAACAAGTCCTACCTGCTTTTTCTGCCTCTGGAAAATCACCTTCTTTGCAATCAAAACGATTTTTATAAACAGGGTGAAGGTGAATTGGCCAATAGTGAATTTGCGTGCTGATCCCCATTTTGTTGAGTTCATCATATAGTTTCTGTCTCGATATATTGGCCTTTTCTGTGACTCTAATAACAAAAATATGCCAGCAAATATCAGAATTTTTTGGCCAATATGGAAGTATTAACAGATTCTTTTCTTCTAAATCTCTAAGGCCCTTTTTATACAATGAAGCCAAATGCTGCCTTCTATTCTTAAAAAAATCTAGCTTGGTTAACTGGCTCACGCCGAGCGCAGCATGAAGATCGCTCATCCTAAAATTAAATGACAAATCCTGGACCTCGTATGGCCAACCTTGGCCAGGTATGTCTCCTTTGAAATGGCTTTTATCCCGTTCGATACCGTGATTTACCAGCTTTTTTACGCGATAATAGATTTCCGGATCATTTGTTAAGACTGCCCCACCCTCGGCAGAGGTTATATTCTTTACTGGATGAAAGGAAAAAATGGCAACGTCACTATGCTTACATGATCCACATTTTATGAATTGACCATTTGAAACATAGGATGAACCAATGGCATGAGCGGCATCTTCAATTATTCTAAATCCATATTCATGTGATAGATCGTGTATTTTTACTAGATTTGCTGGCACACCGGCAAAATCAACTGGAATAACCACCTTTGGTGCGCCCTTTTTTTCACAGTATTGTCTAAGGGCCTCTGGATCCAGACATAAATCCCTTGGATCTATATCCACAAAATCTGGTCTTGCTCCGCACAGAGCTATACAATTTGCTGA
>CAZLTF010000385.1:0-1836 GCA_964562195.1 uncultured Bacteroidales bacterium
GATTTATGAATTGATTGAAGGCAGCGTGCGTCCCGGAATTTGCCCTCTGGACAAAGAACTCTGCCCTTTTGACAGAAAATGTATTTTTAATAATGTGACGCGTCATCTCACCGAAGAGTTTATTCACTATATGTCAAAAGAGAAAATTTCCAACTACCTGTAATGTATCCATATTGAATAATGAATAATATCGGATATTAAGGTCTGCTGATAATCACAGAAGTCTCTTCATTTTTTAGAATTTGTGAGATGATGATGTGAGTCCAGTCAAAGAAAAACAGGATTGAATTGGGAAAAGGATGATAATAAAAAAGCCGCAATAAGTGCGGCTTTTGTTATTATGAAAGATGCTATTACATCATTCCACCCATACCACCACCCATCGGAGGCATTGGAGGCACTGCAGGAGCATTTTCTTCTTTGATGTCTGCTACTACGGCTTCTGTGGTCAAGAGCATACCTGCGATAGAAGCGGCATTTTCGATAGCGATACGTGAAACTTTGGCAGGGTCGATAACGCCGGCTTGGAGTAGATTTTCGTATTTTCCGAGGCGAGCATTGAATCCGAAGTCTGCTTTTCTCTCTTTTACTTTGTTTACGATCACGGCTCCGTCGAGACCTGCATTTTCAACGATTTGACGCATTGGTTCTTCGAGTGCTCTTTTGATGATTTCGATACCTACGGTTTCATCATCGTTGATACCTTTGAGTTTGTTGATTGCTTTTTGAGCACGGATAAATACGACACCACCACCGGGAATAATACCTTCTTCGATGGCTGCACGTGTAGCATTTAGGGCATCTTCAAAGCGATCTTTCTTTTATTTCATTTCCATTTCACTGGCAGCACCAACATAGATTACGGCAACGCCGCCGGCTAATTTTGCCAATCTTTCTTGCAATTTTTCACGATCATAATCGGAAGTTGTAGATTCGATTTGCGCTTTGATTTGCTTTACTCTTGCTTCGATGGCATCTTTTTGTCCGTTACCATTGATAACGGTGGTATTATCTTTGTCGATTGTTACTTTTTCGGCTTGTCCCATGTGTTCCAATTCGGTTTCTTCCAATTTGTAACCTCTTTCTTCGGAAATTACGGTACCACCGGTCAATACTGCCAAGTCTTCCAACATCTCTTTGCGTCTATCGCCAAAACCGGGAGCTTTGACGGCTGCCACTTTCAATCCACCGCGCAATCTATTGACAACCAATGTTGCTAATGCTTCTGTCTCTACATCTTCGGCGATAATCAACAATGGACGTCCGGTCTGAACGACTTTTTCCAAGATAGGAAGGAGGTCTTTCATTACGGAGATTTTTTTGTCATGAATCAAGATGTAAGGATTTTCGAAGATGGTTTCCATTTTTTCCATATCCGTGGCAAAATAGGGAGAGATAAAACCTCTGTCAAATTGCATTCCTTCGACTACATCTACGTAAGTGTCAATGCTTTTTGCTTCTTCTACGGTGATCACACCATCGCGTTTTACTTTGTTCATAGCATCGGCAATCATTTCACCGATGACAAGGTCATTGTTGGCAGAGATAGTGGCTACTTGTTTGATTTTTTCGTAGTCATTACCGATGACCTGACTTTGTTCTTTGATAGATTTCACTACTTCTTTGACTGCTTTGTCGATACCTCTTTTGAGATCCATAGGGTTGGCTCCTGCGGTGACATTTTTTATTCCGGTAGCCACGATCGATTGTGCCAATACGGTGGCGGTAGTTGTTCCGTCACCGGCATCGTCATTGGTTTTGGAAGCCACTTCTTTTACCATTTGAGCTCCCATATTTGCAATATTGTCTTCCAATTCGATTTCTTTGGCTACGGAT
>CAZLTF010000386.1:0-2047 GCA_964562195.1 uncultured Bacteroidales bacterium
CATGACCAACGGCACGTGTTATTTTTGACTTCCAACGACCGGTAACACACACTACCATTGGCTTGTCAAATTTTATTCTCTTTTCTGCAATCCAATCCAATGCTTGTTTCTCATAAAAGCCTCCGGGTTCCACATATAGTACTACCGCTTTGGTTCGTGGATCATTTTGAGCTGCATTAAGAAATTCAGCAGCTGCAAATTGAATGATTACATCTTTGCCGGAACTTATGATAGTTGTTGTCCCGAAACCTTTGGTTTTAATATATTCAGCGATGGTATTCCCAAAATTTCCCGAATTGGAATGAATAGCGACCGAACCTTTCAACAAAGTCTCTTCGGGCGAGTCGCCGCCCAAAGCTCCTCCTATCCGAATATGATTCCACGAATCGGCAAGACCTAAGGCATTTGCACCAAAAACATCCACTTTGGCTGCTTGACATACTGCTCGTATCATTCGTTGATCTTTAACACTGATTTTTTCGGTTACAAGAACTATCTTTTTTAGATCTACTTTTCCATTCCTTTTATATCGTACCAATTCGTTAACGGCATAAAATACCGCCGATGGTGGCAAATAAACTACTCCTGTATCAAATTTATGATTTGCTACTACCTCCGCCAAACGGGAATAAACGGGAATATTTCCATGTGAAGTTTCCAGAATTCCACTTTTGCCGTATTGGACTCCTGCTACGACATTCCCACCGCTAAAGCTGTGAGATACCGGTGTTACTTTTCGACTTTCATTGCCAAGTATATTTAATACTACCACCCTGTTTTCGGGAGTTGCTATTTCTTCCAGACTGCTTATTCCTACGAAGTAGGGGAATATGTTTTTATTGCTCATTTGTATTTTTTTTACCGTTAAACTCAAATAATTTTGTGCAAAGTATTAACCCAAACCGTTTATGATCGGGCTTCTGAAATCATCCAGTTATCAATATCTACCGCATATTGTATCACTTCGTGCATAGAGCTGTCATATCCAAAAAATTTGTAAGGAATTTCAAGATTATCAAGGATGTTTGCAGCATAGCTAAAACCCTTGATGAGCCTAGGACCACCCCTGCCTACAACCACGTAAATATCGGGTTTTCCGTGTTTTGAAACATACTCTTTAAGGGCATCAAACATAGCTTTGAAAGTAACGTATATGTCGGTATTGTTTGCTTTGCCACCAATTATTAGAAGGACATTGGCATTTTTTAACCAATATTTATATACAATAGAGGAAATTTGAAACATCTTTGGATAAGGAGGATTGCCTCCAAAATCGCTGGATATGGTTGTCTTCTCTGCAAGCACTTCTGTAGCAGCACTGTTAGCACCTCCACCAAACATAAATGGAGTAATGGTCCCTTCGGGATTGATCACAACCACATCGCTTTGTCCTTGATAGGTTCGCAACTGATTAATCTCAATTTCAAACTCATTGAGGTCTGTGTGAAATACCTCTTCAGGAATATTCAATCGTTTGTATTGTGGATTGTCTTTGTCAAATTGGGCTTTGAAATCACAAGCAATAGGAATAAGCTTCCCTTGGCGATTTTCCATTCTGATGGGGTTGATTTCCATCATCGTAAATCCAAAGTCATTATAAAGGTGCCACAAGGTTGGAAGATATTGTGTCAGGGGACTAAGGATCTCTGCGGGAGCATTTATTTCTGCTAATGCATCAATAATGTGAAAGGATTTTAGTCCGGTAATAGCATCGAAAGAACCTTCAAAAATCATAGATTTGTCCAACTCTTCGATGTCCACGCCTCCATGATGCGTAAGCGTAAAATTGACCCTGCGGGAAACCGTAGAGACCGAAAAATTAAAATATATCTCATAAGAAGATGGAATGAACTCTTCGTATGTAACCCCATTTGCTTGAATCCTTTCATTATGAAAAGTATGCTCCGCAAAATAAAGTTGCTTCTTGGCTTTAAGGGCATCCGCAACATTGTCAACTATTTTCACTAATCCCGCTTTACCTTTTTTCCCAACTCCACCGTAAAAAATCGGCTTCACAACACATTTTCCCCTTTTGCCAATCAAGGAT
>CAZLTF010000387.1:0-4062 GCA_964562195.1 uncultured Bacteroidales bacterium
AAACCGGCCTCAGTAAGCATCGTCGAGAGCAGTGCGCTCGCACCACTGCCAAAATCCAGCGCCCTGCCCCGCGCCTGAATGTGCTCAAACACCCAATCCAAAAACCGCGCAAAATAGGCACGATAATCTGGATCGTCCTCACGGTTTTCGTGCAGATCGTAGCGTGCCTTTTGTGCTGCCCAATCGGGGTGATGGTGCGGGGCTTTGTGCACCAACGCACACACAGGACAGCGACGGTACTCGATCCCCTCCTCATCGACAAAGGCATGGGTCTGGGCTGAACATATGGGGCAAGTCATTTATGGAATTTCTCCATCCAATTTATCTAACAACTTTAACCCCCTGTTTGTGGCCACCAATTTTTCCAAAGCCGATAACTTCCGCAATGCCTCAACTATGGCTTCTGTTTGTTCAGAAAAAGAAATTGATAGAGGGTCAACCTTCGGCACTTTCATAGATATAGCTACCGACTTACCTGCTATATCAATAGATGCGTCGTCTGGTAATTTTGAAGAGAACTTCTCTCGCAATCTGTCAAAGGACTCGACCTGCCCATTAAAAAATACTTTTACAAAACCGGCAGTCAATTGATGAACAAGACTGATCTCTTTTGGTAGAGATTTTGGATAGAACATTACCCATGTACTTCCGGCTGGTCTGGGTTTGGCTTCCTGTATTCCAAGGTGAGTATATTCCTCTGAAGCAAATGTAAAGTAATCGGAAATGAATTTTGTCATTTCTTCATTATATTCAGGTTGATATCCCCGCCGGTTTTGTTCAATTCCCTCCAGAAGTATTCTCGCCTTATACTCAAAACGCCTGCCTCTCGGACTGCGAGACTGAAAATAGGCCAGGATTTCTTCGTAGCTAATCTCTACATCATAACTTTCTGAATGTTTGGAAGATAATAAATATTTACTCGGAGCTATGACACAAGTTTTGAATTTTTCCCAATAACCTTCTATTAGGCCTTTTTCTCCACGTAAACGATAGCGCTGACCTTGTTGTGGTTGCGGTGGGGCATCAATTTTATTTTCTATTAGGATTGCAGTTCTGGGTCCATCAACTGCTTCAAAAAGAAATATCAGATCAGACTCACCAAGCTGTGCATCAGAAACAGAATGCCATGCACCGATTTCGGATTGGTAAATTGGCTCTCCGAATACACGTGATGAGAACCATTCACGGAATTCGTTACTTACCGACAGCTCTTCCATAATCAAGAGATCAATATCACGCTCTGCTATTGATGCAACAAACTTTAATTCTATCATAATTTCCTCGCCGTTGAATCAAATATTTCTCCATTGATTTGTGATATGTATCTCTTTTCAATTCGTTCAATTTCTTGTTTTAAGTTGTCATATTTTATCTTAGTTGGATTTAGTTTTAATAAACTTGATAGTGTAATTGTTTTTTGTGTCTTAACTTTATTATTCAAAACTTTAGTTTCTAAAATATAAAAATCCCACTGAGATAAGTTTAGAGGATCTACACTCTTTTTATCTTTGTGTGCCAATACGCAAAAAATATAGATATCTGATTGCCTTATTTTTTTATCATTTCTTTTATTTTGTGAATAATCCCAATTTGATGTTGGTTGTATTCCAAATATAATTTTTGATAATTTAGATTGTTCCCAGCTTTGAAGATATGCAGATGATTTGATTTCGATTTTTAAACCATTTTTGGTTTTTAAATCGTAGGCATCCCATTCTTCTCTTGGACTATCTAGAATATCTATTGCTGAAGCAACAATAAATTCTGCAAGGATTCCGCGAAGTGCATTTCCTAATAAATCAGAACTTGACCATTTCCAAAATGAAAGTACACTAAAAGATAATGTTTTATTATTGAATGTAAAATATTCTTGTCCTGTTTTGATGCTTGTTTGAATTACGGGTAAAATTTTGACTCCTAAGATAACTTATTCATTAAAGAAACATTATGCGCCCAAGGACTACCATTCAGCATTAACAGCACAAAAAAAGTCTGCCGAAACCACGAGCTATGTCATTGTATCATATTTCAATTATATGAGCCAATTTTCTACAACACATAAAACGGATCAAGTGTCTTAACAATCGTCTCATGTATCTTTTTGATCACCTCGCCATCGACATTTCCAATCTTTTCAACAAACCGCTCATCGGCAAAATTTTTCACCTGAAAGCAATCGATAGCCGAGACTTTTGATAGACCATTTGCCTCGTTGGGCTCTATTTTTAGCATCCAGGGGTAGTGGGCGTAGCTGGGTTTCCAGTCGGTTATGGGGACGAGGGTTTTGAGGGGGAGTTGGCCTATGGTGTCGTGGCTTACTACGATCGCAGGGCGAAGCTTGGTGATTTCGTTTGCTACCTGTGGGTGAAATGTCACCATCCACACCTCGCCCTGGCTAATATTCATCAACATCCCCCGTATCCGAGCCCAGCTCTTTGGTCAGCGCCATGTAATCTTCATCCCCCAGCGCCAGATCAACCCCCTTTTGCCATTTCTCCAGCTCTTTTTGTTTGACATAGTTGGCGATTGCTTCTTTGTAAATAGTCGAAAACGAGACATTGAGATCCTCTTTGAGGGCTGCTACTCGCTCTTTGAGCTCTATCGGGATATTGAAGGTTACTTTTTCGACGGATGTACTGTATGTATTGACCATACAAATCTCCTTATAATTTTGCCTTATTATAGCATGGTAGTGTTTGTGTGTCAATATCCAATCGGTCAATAATCAATCAATTATTTTCGTAGGGGCAGATTTCATATCTGCCCCCAAACATCACAATGGTCGATGCGCCCACCATCTCCCAAATGTATGATAACATCATCGCACCCAAAAGGGCGGAAATAGATTCCGCCCCTATGTGACGAATATCTTTTTACGATATTGCACCATCCGGTTTATGTGTATTCAATCTATTTATGGGTTTATGATAGCACATAAGATGCTCATTGCTCACATTGCTATTATGAAAACCTTTTTTGCTATAATACATCAATACATCACTACACAAGAAGGCTACATAAATGCACCGTCTGAATTTGACGATAGATGAGGCGCTGTACGAACGTGCACGTGCTGTGAGTTTCATCGAAAAAAAATCGATTTCGCAAATCATTCGCGAAAGCTTACGTGATTATCTGGAAAAAAACAGCTCCCGAAACGAACAAGCTGCTCTTTTGCTGGAGGCTGACGATAAGGATGAAGTGCTCGATATCCTACAAAACGATACCTTTGTGTCGCACGAAGATTTTAAACGACAGTTTGATCTATGACGATTTTATACGCAAAAACGTTCACGAAAAAATTTGCAAAATACGATCGAAAGCTTCAACAAAAAAATCTTTGCCGCGATCGAACAATTGCCGTCGGGTGACGTTAAGCGTCTTAGCGGGAACGATATACCTCCCATCTATCGCCTGCGAGTGTCGAAGTATCGTATTTTATTCCATATGGATGGTGATACGATACAAATTTTGAAGGTTGATAGTCGAGGCGATGTCTATAAATGAATAAAAAATGCCACACAACGTAAAAATTTTCTACAACACATAAACGGATTTTTTATTCGGAATTCGGGTTTTAAGCCATATGCCCAAATATAACCGCTACAATGGTGTCGATGAAAGATGAGGATCGTGTTCATTTTTCGTGTGTACTGTGTGATTGTGTATGATCTGCGTTAGACCGAAAGACTCACCCCCTGTTTGGATTCACCCAATTTTTTACAAAGGCACTACCCATGGCAGAATTGCAAAACGGAACCGTCAAATGGTTCAACGACGAAAAAGGCTACGGCTTTATCCAACCTGACGATGGCAGCAGCGATGTGTTTGTACACTTTCGCCAGGTCAACCAATCCACTCCGGGTCGCGTATCGCTCCAGGATGGTCAGCGCGTAAGCTTTGAGGTCGGACAGGGTCAAAAAGGCCCTCAGGCTGAAAACGTTACCGCTCTCTAAATCCTCCCGAGATATCGGGGCACCTGATCTTTCAGGCGCCCTGCTTCTTCTTTGTCTCTTGTTCGAGACACCCCTGCTCTGTTTTTGACCACCTGTTAATCTGCTG
>CAZLTF010000388.1:0-2297 GCA_964562195.1 uncultured Bacteroidales bacterium
GGCTTCTATTTTCTCTTCGTGAAGATATGCATCAAAAGGATCTCCTTCATAATAACCAATGGCTTCTCCTTCCACGATTTTTACATCCCCTTTGGCGACTGCCTCTTTCAGAAACTTCGCATATTGGGCATTGGTGACATGGGTACGCATCATCTGATAATCATAATCAATCATAGTGCGTGCATTATGCATTCCCGAATAGTATTCACCGGCAGGGATTGTTACCCATTCGTTGGCATCTACTCCGGTATCAATATGTTTTGCTTCGGTGTTGACTACGGATTCCGAACTACAACTAACCAAAGCTAATACGGCTAAAGTAAAATAAATTAACTTTTTCATGCTTGACCTCCTGCTGTATTAAATGTATCTCGTTCTATATTCAGTACAGGATTGGATGTTTTATTGACATCCAATTCTTGATCGTTGGTTTCTTTTTTCCATAAACCTTCCGGTTTGAATAGATCAAATAATCGCCATAACAGAAAGATTGCCAACATCACCAGAATGGTTCCTAATCCAAGATCCGCTAGTAGCATGGTCGTATCCATTAGTCCTTGTTGGGCGGTTTCTTCTACTATGAACAAACGTTTCATAGAGAAAATTGTCATAGAGGCAAAAGCCACATCAGAGCCAATGATCAACAACCAACCAAACCATTTGCGTACCTTGCCTTTCATACCCGAAATGTCT
This sequence comes from uncultured Bacteroidales bacterium, assembly GCA_964562195.1. Classification (GTDB taxonomy): domain Bacteria; phylum Bacteroidota; class Bacteroidia; order Bacteroidales; family S143-32; genus S143-32. The sequence goes on from CAZLTF010000388.1 coordinate 694, forward strand.
GCAAAATACATAATGATGATCGTGGCTATCAAAGCTGCTAAGATATGCCAGTGACCTGTCAAGGTAATACGTTCTTCACGGGCAGGCCATACTCTGAATATGGCATCCAATTTGATTGCCATAAAAATACCGATACCACTTACCGTGAAATTCATAAATACCATTTGCCAAAAAGGTCCAAACTTGAGAGGGTCATGAAAAAGAGCAGCGAATTTTTGAATAAATGAAGGATTCTCGATCCCCAGTTCCTCTATTCTATCATGAATCAATTTCTTCCAACTGAAGATGACAAGCATCAAAGCGGCAAGCATGACAAATACAGAACCTATATAGATAAAGGTATGTGCCATGTGGGTCCAGACTACTGACCATACTCCTCCGCTGATGACCATCGTGCCAAAAATCATAAGGGGCATGGCTATTTTGTGGAATATTCCTTTAAAGTCCATCCATCGACCTACGATGAGTGTGATGGCTACCGCTACCAATGTAAGCATAATATGCAAGTGACCAACGATTGCTTTTTGCAAGGCGCTTTTGTTGGGATCACGAATCAAGTCTTCCGCTAAGAATGTTTCGTGTCCGTTTGCCCAAAAAGAACCGGTGACTGCACCAAATCCGGCAGAAATAAGCATTGCTACCGCCATTACAAAAAAGGCGAGTCGCTCAATATCCAATCCCTTTTTGGTGTGTGCGTAGTCATTGTCTGTTACTCGATATTCTTTTTTCCAAGGATTGAGTGCCACAGTGAGCATCAGCCCTGCAAAGAAAACCAACGATTGTCCTACAAGAAATATTCCGTGCAAGGAAAAGTTGTGCCCCCAGTAGGCAAAGCCTAGTCCCGCAAAAATCGCCATCAAGTATCCAAATGTGATGATGGCATTGATGTTGCGTTGCTCATGTTTGCGCATTGGCACGATGGAGGTGATCATATATACTTCAATAGATACGACAGCCATCGCGATCGTATGATATAGCATAATGATACGCCCCGCACGTTGAGCAGGATGTAGATCCATCCCCAATAAACTAACAGTGATATCCCGGATACCCCACTCCACCATAGGACCGGAGAGGGTGCCGAAAAGTCCCGTTATCATAGCTATCATCGAGATAGCAACTAATATTAAACCCTTTGTCGAAAGAAAAAGGTATTGAAATCTATTCATAATCAATTTGTTTTGTAAAAAAATCTTATTCTACCGGATTCTTAATCTTTTTGACGAATCCCCACGTAAAACCCAATGACATCAATAGCAAAATCGGAGTCAAAATGGCAAATACTACTTCCGGTGTAAATATTCCCAATAATGGCTTGCCTGCTCCCAAAAAGGCCAAAGCAATACCTCCTATACCGATTACCGTGCCACCCGCAGTTACCCATATAAATCCTTTGTTTACGATCTTTTTATTAACCGCATAGATAGGAATCGCAAAAATTGTTAAACCGGCAATCGAATGAAAAATAGGATAAATAAGTTTGGTACTTATCACTCCAAACTGCTGCAATGCAATCAAAATCAAGCCCAAAAGCATAAATCCCATATACATTTTGCCATATTTGGGAAAAAACTCACATACCAAGCCGATTGCTATTCCAAACG
>CAZLTF010000389.1:0-2824 GCA_964562195.1 uncultured Bacteroidales bacterium
ATTTCACCTCAAGGGGATGCTTTTTTAATTTTCGAAAATGAAACACCCAATTACGGAACCGGTGTAGCTTACGATGGAGGAACATATAAAACTATAGGTACAAGCCACGAATTTGGTGGACTGGATGATGGGACATCACCCTCTACGAGGACCGAACTTATGGAAGCTTACCTAAACTTTTTTGATTTTGTCACCGGATTACAAGCCGCATTTAGTTCTAGTACAACCCATGTCTGTACAAATGCATCCGTTGATTTTGTAGATCTGTCTTCCGGCGGTGCTACTGCTTGGTCATGGACTTTTGAAGGTGGTACTCCGGCTACTTCTACCGAACAAAATCCAAATGTCACCTACACAACTCCGGGAACCTATGATGTAGAGCTGACGATAAGCGATGGCACCGAAAACAATACTTTATTGGTAGAAGATTATATCACGGTGGTTACCATTCCTTCTACCCCCGGTGAAATTTCAGGTATGTACAAAATTTGTCCCGGTATCGTAAGTTCTGTCTATACTATTGATGAGGTGACCGGGGCAACTTCCTACGAATGGACTCTTACCCCCGAAAATGCCGGAATGATAAGCGGCAATGATACATCTGTTACTATCATTTGGGATGAAGCGGTCACCGGCGAGTATGAACTGACGGTAATAGCAAGCAACGATTATTGTTCAAGCGAAGCTTCTACTCCTTTTGCTATCGTCAGGATGAATAATACGGTCGAACTTGAATTTGCAAATCCTGAATTATGCTATGATGGTGAAGCTTTTGAACTCAACGAAGGAACACCCGAAGGCGGAGTATATTCCGGTGACTTTGTGACGGAAGATGCCGGAGCCTATTACTTCAACCCTGCCGAAGCCGGCATGGGTGAATATGTTATCACGTATGTAAATGAGGCATTCTGTGGCTCTGCAATGGATACACTTACAGTTTTTGATCAGGAAGTTAGCTTGTATATGGATACTCTCAATCATATTATGCCGGCATTTGAACTAACTTCTTATGCTACTCCCGAAGGTGGAATATTTGAAGGCGATGGCGTGAGTGAAAACGGAGGTGTTTATATGTTAGACCCTGCTGTTGCGGGCATTGGAGAACATACCTTGACTTACACATACAGTTTTGGTAGCTGTAGCAAATCCGTTAGTGTGGATTATTTGATTGAAGATGCTTATGGTATTGATGACAATCAGAATACATATTTCACGGTATATCCCAACCCGACTTCCGGCATTTTACGAATTGATCCGGTAGTTTCTATGGGGAAAACGGATATTTACATCGTCAATTCCTTGAGTGAAGTTGTCTTTGAGATGCACAATGTAAATCTGAATGAAACAATTAAATTGGATTTACAACTCGCAGAAGGCATATATATCATTCAATTGAAAAACAACAATGAAATGATTAGCAAAAAGCTGATACTGAAATAAATATAGTATTCTGTTTAGTGTTATAATGTGCATGGACCGGCTTTCCGGTCTATGCACATTTTTTTGAAATATGTTCATCTGTGACTCTCCTGCAAAAATCATGTTTTGAAAGCGTGAAAGTAAATGACCGTTTACAACTCAAACCCAAGTGTCATTTGAAGAATAAAATAATCCCTGTTTTTTACAAAATCCATAAGCCTCAAAACAAAGTACTCACTCCAAGTTAAAGATAAAATTTGTAATGTGTCACGAAGCAAAAAAACGATTCATCCGCAATGATATAAAAATAAATAAAATTTGTTACTAACTTTAACATATATTTGCTGAGAAATCGGCTCACTGATTTCGGAACGGTATGGAGCGGAAAAAAACAAGTGTATGATACTAAAATTGGCGTGGCGCAATATCTGGAAAAACCGCAAGCGAAGTATTATCACGATACTTTCGATATTTGTTGCGGTATTTTTGGCTCTTTTTATTCGTTCGATGCAATTGGGGATGTACGATAGTGTGATCGATAATGTAGCTGGAAAATTTACCGGTTACCTTCAGATTCATTCCCAAGGATACTGGGAAGATCGAAATTTGGACAATGCCCTTGCTTATTCCAGTGCGTTAAGAAATAAAATCCTGCAAGTAGAAGGGATCGAAGACATTGTCCCGAGAATTGAGACCTATGCATTGGCTTCTATGGGAAAGCGTTCAAAAGGTGTATTTATCAATGGTGTGAATCCCGGCAAAGAACAAAAATTAACAGCTGTCGGCAAACGTTTGACAGACGGGGAAGAATTTCACGAAAGTGAAGCCGCCGTGATCATCGGCAAAGGTCTATCCCGGTATTTTGGGCTTGCGGTTGGTGACACCCTCTTTCTCATCGGACAAGGATATCATGGGATGTCTGCTGCCGGCAAATTTCTTGTGAAAGGGATCATTGATATGAAAAACAGGGATCTAAACCGCTCAATAGTGATGATGCCGATAAAGGTATTGCGTGATTATCTATCAGCTCCCGAGATCGTTACGAGTTTGATAGCTGTCAAAACGGAAAATGCGGATGAAATTAAAATCCAACAAGATTTACAATCAATCTTACAGTCCGGCAAACACGAAGTGATGACTTGGCAAGAGATGATTCCCGAACTACATCAAGCCATCGTTGCCGATAATATCGGTGGCTTGTATATGGTTTTTATTTTGTATATGGTGATTTCATTTGGTATTTTTAGCACTGTCTTGATGATGACTCAAGAACGAATCTTTGAATTTGGCATTCTGACTGCACTCGGAATGAAAAAGTCATTGATCATCAAAACACTTTGGGTAGAAACCGGCATTTTAAGTTTATTGGGACTTCTATCAGGGATGCTACCTGCTTATCCGCTTA
>CAZLTF010000390.1:0-6006 GCA_964562195.1 uncultured Bacteroidales bacterium
TTCTTGTATAATGCAGAAGCTCCATAGGCGACATTGGAAAAACCGGTGGTATTGGAATATAGAGCATTATATCCATCTGCTGTATTATTATGTCCGGTATTATTGTTATATAAAGCTCTATATCCACTGGATGTATTATTAATTCCGGTAGTATTATTGTACAAACTTTGACTACCAGAAGCCGTGTTTTGTCTTCCGTAAGTATTTTTATTTAGACTTTGAGAGCCATTAGCAGTATTATACCTTCCATTAGTATTGGAATAAAGACTTCCCATTCCGGATGCAGTATTGGAATATCCTGTAGTGTTGAAATACAATGTTTTCGAACCATTTGCCACATTATCGTGTCCAGTGGTATTGGAATAAAGGCTTTGGTATCCGGCAGCAGTATTCCGATAACCATTAGTATTATTATACATAGAATTTGAACCAATAGCAGTATTAGCAGTAGCATGATATATTTGCGTTGTACCGGTACCATTATAATAAAGGGCATTATTCCCTACTGCTACCAAGTTGCCCCTATTGGTATTTTCGTGCAAAGCAGATGCCCCTATTGCCGTATTGGTGGAACCTGAAGTATTAGAGTAAAGACTCTGGTAACCTTGTGCTGTATTATCCTGTCCATGAGTATTCACATTGCCACTTTCATAGCCCACAAAAGCATTGTTATTATTGCTAAAATCATCATTTTCACCTGCGCCTTCACCTACAAATACCGATCCTCCTGTCCCGGTTTGAGCGATTCTACCATGCACATCGAGTTTTGCCGAAGGGGAAGAGGTTCCGATTCCGACATCTCCACTTACCCCACTATACATATCGTTGCCGGACTCTATCCAATCTCCGTCATTAATGCTTCCCGGATCTGTCCATCCGGCTACTCCATCGGCATCACTTACTAAAATCTTTCCGTTGGCTTGATTGCCATCGACATATTTAAAATCTCCCCTTACATCCAAGGTGGCATCCGGCGAATCAGTTCCAATTCCTACGCGGCTATCATTCACCAATAGCGTATGATGATTGCTTAGGTCTTCTTCCATCATTTCGATTTCATTGATCTGCAAATAATTGTCACTGCTCCCCTGATTGTCAGAAACATGAAGGCGATAGTAGCGATAGTGAGTCAGGTTGGAAAAAGTGTATTCTTTCCAGGAGTTTGCCGTCCAATTTTGAGCGGTCTGTGTATCCAAAACAGTCCAAGTAGCTGCATCATCCGAAGCTTCAAAAGTCCAATCCGCCGGAGCATGATCATAAGAAGAAGGATGCGAGTAATAAATTCTATAACGTGCAATACGTTTTTCGTTTCCACTTCCCAGATCATAACTTATCCAAGCCGGAAAAGAATTGTTGTTGAGCCATTCGGTAGCCTCATCGTTATCAAAAGCTCTATCGGCAGTGTAAGTAGTATAGGTAGATGAGGCGGCGGCGCTTCCTCCGTTGCACTCATCATTGCCATAGGTGCCATCATGAACCAAAGAAGCAACCTCAAACATGCCTTCGGGTGTAGTAGTACCGATACCTACTCTTTTTGTAGTATCATAGACACTAATACGGTCATTGACCAGTCTCCACAGATCCGTTCCTTCGGAAATAGAACTCCAGCTACTACCATCGTAATAGTAAAAGGAATTTTCATCGGTATCATAAACCATCAAACCATTTGCCGGTGAGCTAATGGCACTTCTTTGGGTAGTTGTCATACGGGGAATCAACAGACCTCCATCCGTTGACTTGATATCCAACATTGCGGATGCGTCCGGTTGTGTTCCATCTTTGTTGATCGCTACTTGCGCGAAAATACTGCTTTGTGTCAAAAGCATAAACATCATTAGTAATACGCTAATCTTTTTCATCGTAATCTTATTTAATTGATAAAATGTTATTCTTTTTGTTATTAATATGTCTATCTATTATATTTTTTCTTTCCGGTCCTTGTTGTACAAAGAATGTTTTATGTTCTTTTTCTATGGGAAAAGGAACGAAATACCGGATTACACAATAAAATTTAGGGATAAGGTATAAATTGTTTAAAGTGATTTGTAGAATAGGGTTAATGTTTTGTAGGTTTTTTGCAGAATCCTGACCATAGGATAAGCAAGAAGTCGAGACACAAAGCTCTCCATCTATATCATTATCCATTTGAGCGTTTAGCTCCGAAAACAATAATCCCAAGATGATAAGCACCCAATAGATTTTGTAGCTGCTTTTTCTATTTCTTTTTATATTATTCATAATGATATACTGTTTTTTTTATCTTTCTTTCTCCGTCAATCTTTACTTCGAGAAAAACATAAGGAGATTTGATAGGTATCTCAATAATTTCAAATTCCGTACGTTTTACTTCCATTGTTTTGTGAAATCCCAAATCATCGCGAAGTGAGATGGTAGCCTTATCGACAATGCAATCAAATTTTATAAATAGTTTATCTTTGTTTATAGCTGCAATAATCATTTGCGTTTTTTTATTTTTTATTTTGCAAAGGAACTATCAATTTTTTGGGCAGCCAAATAAATAGGGTTATCTTGGGGTTATCATAAGTCAAAAAGGAGGTTATCTTGAGGTTATCATTTTTATTATCATTTTTTTGTAATCGTCTGTTTTGCAGCATTTTCCAAAATTCAACAATTGAGATAGCATATTTTTTCTAAAAAAAATGTGTTCAGAAAGTAGTTATGTTTACCTTTGTAGCTGAAAAAAATGACACTCAAAAAAACATATCTTACTATGAATCGTTTTATTCCATTATTTTTCATTTTACTCAAAGTTTTGTTGAGTTTCTCACAGGATCATAGCCTCTCTCCGACCGGGCAAAAGATATTAGAAGCAAATAGCATGCTAAAAAAAAATGATTCGCTTTCCATTGCTATCAGCAAAGAAATTCTACGGGAGAATGGAGGCAATAGTACTTATATGACAAAATCCTATCTCACACTAAGCATTGCATACAAAAACTTGGGACAATATGATACTTCTCTGTATTATTCACAAAAAGGATTGGATCAAGCTATCAAGATATCGGATACCGTCAATATGATCAAATTGTTTTCAAGCATAGGAGTTGTCCATTATTTAAGAGCCGAATATATACAAGCCAATAAAGCTTTTATAAAAATGGTATCGCTCTACAAAAAGATCGGGTTTAGTTCTGAGACACAAGGTTTATCACCCTTGTATTATGCCAAAGTTCTCAATAATATCGCTTCCGTATATATCAAAAGCGGACACAGCGATTCGGCACTCAATTATTTTATTAATTCTATCAAAATTCGTGAGAAATACAATGCCCCCCCACGAATGATTGCGACAAGCAAACTTAATCTCGGAAGTATCTACTTAGCGCTAAAAGATCATCCCAACAGTGAAATATGGATTAACAAAGCATTGGAAGATGCCTCCCAAATACCGGACTCCAACCTGATGGCAAAGTGCTATATCAATCTCGGTATCGGTGCGAAGGAAAGCGGCGATACGACTTCCGCCATTCGCTACTACAAAAAAAGTCTATCGATATGTCAAAACCTGAACAACCAAAGGGACAAAGCAATCGTATTGCAAAATCTGGGAGCCTTAACCAAAGATCGAAAGGACTACAATGAAGCCTTACATTATTTTCAGATGGCTCTATCAATCAACTCAAAAATAGGAGCCAATAATGCAAGCATTCATTTGGGCTTGGGAGAACTGTACTTCAACAAAAAAGAATATCGTAAAAGCAAAGCCCACTGCAATACTACTATACGCCTTGGCAAGGAAAGTGGAAACATCTCCGCTCAAACAAAAGCATATCAATTATTGTACTTAACTCACAAAAAATTAAAACAGTTTAACTTAGCCCTTGCGGCTTACGAACAATATTCGGAACTTCGAGACCGGACTCACAATCAAGAGAATGAGAAATACATTCAAAATCTAAAAGCCGAGTTTGAGACAGAACAAAAAATAACGGAAATTAACTACCTCAAAAAACTCAATGCCACAGAAAACATCAAAGCCAAAGCGATACAAAGCCGCCAACGAATAACGATTATTACTGCCTTATTAGGAATACTCTTGATGCTTGTTCTTTTTGTGTTATTTATTATTAAAAGAAAAAAAGACCGGAAACTGTATCAAATAGAAAAAAAACTGCTTGAGACCAATCTTCACAATCAAGAGCTAAAACAAAAGGAACTGGAATTGGAGATAAATTTTCGTACCAAACAGCTCACTACGCATGCACTCAATATGGTGCAGAGAAATCAAATGTTAAGCGAAATAAGAGAGAAGTTGAAGGGGCTAACATCTTGTGTCAAAGATGAATTAAACATGGACATGCGCAATGTGGTGAAGGATATCAACCGTATTCAACGCACCGAAAAAGATTGGGAACTCTTCAAGAAGTATTTTGAGAAAGTAAATCAAGATTTCAACCGTAAGCTCAATGAGATAAGTCATGAATTGAGCACACATGATCATCGTCTCGCCGCTCTCATCAGTCTCAATCTCAACATCAAAGAGACCGCCACCGTCCTCAATATCACCCCCAATAGCGTGAAACTTGCCCGCCATCGTCTTCGCAAAAAATTGGGACTCTCGACAGGTGACGATTTGTATTTATTTTTGAGCGAATTATAAGCAAGCGACAAAAGCATCTTCTTTTTGTTACACAAAATTAATGAAAGCAAATATTTCCGTAAAGAGAATTATTGATACTTTTGCAGACATAAAATATTTTTGCATTTATGGTAACAAAAGAAAATATAAAAGAGATAAAAGACCGTATCGGGGCTTTGAGGAGGTATCTTTGACATCGATCAACGACTCAAGATTATAGAAGAAAAAACAGCTTTATCACAAGCACCCGGTTTTTGGGACAATGCAAAGGAAGCGGAGAAATTGCTGAAGACCATCAGCTCCGATAAGATCTGGACAGATCGCTTTGACAAAGTAAATGCCGGATTTGAAGATTTGGAAGTACTTTATGAATTTTTTGAGATGGAAGAAGCCTCCGAAGAAGAGTTGCAAGCGCAATATGACAAAACAGTCAAAAATGTCGAAGATCTGGAGTTTATGCGTATGCTTTCCGGCAAAGAAGATGAATTGAGTGCAATCTTGCAAATCAATCCCGGAGCCGGAGGTACCGAAAGCAATGATTGGGCAGAGATGCTCTTGCGGATGTATATACGTTGGGCAGAAGACCATAAATATAAAGTAACACAACTGGACTATCAAGAAGGAGATGTCGCAGGCATAAAATCCGTTTCCATCCAGATTGACGGCAGTTTTGCCTTTGGCTATCTCAAAGGAGAAAACGGAGTGCACAGACTCGTTCGCCTCTCCCCTTTCAATGCTGCCCACAAAAGACAAACCTCTTTTGCTTCCGTATATGTATATCCCCTTATGGATGAAGATATTGAGATAGAAATCAATCCGGCAGACATTTCTTGGGACACCTTCCGTTCAAGCGGTCCCGGCGGACAAGGAGTCAATAAAATCGAATCCGCCGTACGCCTGCACCACCAACCCAGTGGCATAGTAATAGAATGTCAGGTCACACGTTCCCAATTGCAAAATCGCAATAAAGCATTGCAATTGTTAAAATCACAACTTTATGAATTGGAATTGCGCAAAAAACAAGAAGAACAATCCAAAATTGAAGGTGGAAAAAAGAAAATAGAATGGGGATCACAAATCAGAAACTACGTGCTTCATCCCTATAAACTGGTAAAAGATGTACGCACTGGATTTGAAACCGGCAATGCAAATGCCGTATTAGATGGAGAATTAGATGGTTTTATCAAAGCTTACTTAATGAAATTCGGAGGATGATATTCGATTATTTTTCAAAAGACCCCAATCAAAGGGCAAAGTTTATTTTTAATCTGATCGCACCGGTTTACGAACGTGTAGATCATTTCTTGGAAAAAAATTATCATCACGCTTTTGATATTCTTTCCCATAAGATAAAACCGGCGAATAAGACCGTGCTTGATCTGGGATGTGGTTCGGGTGTCTGGATA
>CAZLTF010000391.1:0-23581 GCA_964562195.1 uncultured Bacteroidales bacterium
ATCATCAAAATATGCTTTTACTTGTAAATAATTTCTTCTTGTTTCAAATTTACCACTATTTTGACCATTTTTTTTATCTCTATAAATATAGCCAAAATAATGCTTACCATTAAATTTTAATTTTTTAGCTTTCGCATAAACTTCTGTTTTTGAGCCTTTTAACTCTTTTTTTATTTTTTTAGCTATATTAATCTCATTAATAAAAGAGCCTAATTTTACTCTACCCTCAGCAGGTTCAGTAAATACCTGTTTTGTAATTGGGTCTTCATATAATTCCAAACCAGATGAAAAACCTAATGTAGTTATTGTCACTAACGATAAACTTATTTTTTTTAACATCGAAATATCCTTTTTTTTGATAGAATTATTTTACCATAAAATATAATTAATAGCTACTAAAATATTAATTTAAAGAAGTAAAATTTACATCCAAGCCTTTTTCAAGTAAATCCATCCTTGTATCTACAATATGAACAGCCGGCAACACCCGCAAAGTATCAAGCACAACAGACTGGGCATCAAGTAATAACACTGAAAATACACCCAACAATATACTATATACCTTTTTCGACATAACAATAGTTATAAAAAAATCAAATCCCTATATCAACAAAATCTTAAATCTTACGGGTTGCTTCCGATTTCCAACTACTTCTACGATATATATTCCTCGCGAAAATGGAGACAAATTCACCTTCAACTCAGCCTCATAACATTCCTTTTCAAGAAACAAAGACATATCCCACCGATAAAATTTAATCTTTTTTAGCCCGTCGGGCAAATCAGAAATATAGATGAAATCCGAAGCAGGATTAGGATATAGCCGGACATGATGATGAAATTCTTCACGTACAGTGAGGTGTTCTACATCATTGATTACTCCAACCGCATCCAAATCAAAACCTCCACTCTCGAAGGGAGTCGGGAAAGGATCATTGACCTTATTGCCTTGACTGTCAAAAGTAGCATACAAATCTTCAATCGACCCGACAACATCCCTGATTTTCACTTCGATGATATGATGAATATCAAGTCCCTCTACCGTATCCATCACAGACAAATCAAAAGGCGTACCGTAAAAAGCGCGATACTTTCCCGCAAAACAATGCAAAGAAGTAGCCTCCAAAGAGTCAAATCCACCTATTTGCGTATTTGTCTGCGTCAAAGAGATTGCCGGAAACCGGTAAAAATGGGACGCATCAGAGCTAACCTCCACAAATGCCAATTCTAAGAAGTTATCATTAAATGCATTTTCAAAAACAGCAAAATCAAAACCCTCACCATCCACAACCGGAACGTCAAAATGATACAATGCATAGCCACCGTCCCCGAGGCTCACCACTTTGTTGTCCGCCATACCACACGCATCCTCCGCCTGTCCGTAATGTACTCTCCCAAGCGATGTATCCGCTATATTTTTCCAACCTCTGTATATTTCACACGCATTTGCCCAATTAACAAAAGCGGAACTATCCGCTGCCATTGCCGTGCTAGCAGCCTGTCCGGCAGATGGAGCAAATTGCAATCTTGCTTGTAAAGCAAGCAATAAAAACAAGAATAAAAATAAAATTCTCATATTGCAAAAGAGATCACACATCCATTGAGAAACATTTGACCTCCCCTATTATTTCTTCAAAATCTTCCTTGAAGAAACACCTTCGGAAGAAAATATCGTCAAAATATACATTCCACTTTCCAAATCTCCCAGATCCAAAGAAACACTATTTGCGCTATATTTAGCCTGAAAGACGAGGCGGGACTGCAGATCCGAAATCCTGATTTCTTCTATATTCAAGGCTTCAATATTCAGCAGACCGGTAGTTGGATTGGGGAATAGCTTCCCGAAGGAACCGTTCTCTTCCACCCCAAGAGGATCAAGTACTGCTGTCGGGACACCGGGAGCAAGCGCAGGAGAAAAATCCGTCAACGAACACCCAAACCAAGCATTATCAAGCAATTCGGTAGTAATACCGGCATTCATCTCCCAGTCGGAAGTAGAAGTCCCTGACCAAGTTGACCAATACATATTGCTTGCCGTGCCGGCATGCAGGATATCCATCCCATCAAAAGCAATAGAATTTATAAAACCATTGCCAATTTCTACCGTAAGCCTGTCATCCGCCTGAGCAATTGCCGCTATCATCTCCTCTCCGCTGGCAATACCATCCCATTGGTAACCCCAAGCCAAAGACTCCATTGCCAGACCGTCATTCCAATCTACCACAAACATAGCCTTATTGGCACCATTGCCAATCCAATAGGCAATGTCATCAAAAGTAATATCATTATACTGGTAATCAATGAGTATTTTTTCGGTAGAAATACCAACTTCAAAATCCCCTACGGATTCGCCCTCCATATTGTATATATATGTATGTCCCGTCGTCGCATAATCCGTTTCCGCTACATATAAATACTGATTGATATGATCATAGGCACCGGCACATATAATATTTCCGGCACTGCCAACAATCTCCATATCCATAAATTCATTGGTATTAAAATCATAAGACGCCACTCCTCCGTCAAGCACCAGATACAAAGTATTAAGATAAAAATCCAAAGCTTTGCCAACCAGCTTGTTTACCACATTTGTAGAATACTCCATAGTCCAGACGTTATATGTTGAGAAAGACCCATTTGAAGTCCCATACGGACTACGATTGACCGTAAATATCTTTCCTCCGGAATAAAACAAATCGAAAATTCCAACTGCTTCCGCTCCCATATTCACCTCTCTTACCAATGTATTGGAATTGTCAATCACGGCAATTTTTCCTTCGGTGCCTTGCCAACCACCATTTACCGCCACATACAACGTATCATTAGCAACTAACAAGTCTCCCGTATCTCCCGAAATATCCGTCACATCAGCAATCCAGGACAAATCACCGGCATCATATACCTTGACATATATCCCGTCGGCAGGAGAAGACCAACGACCTGCGTACAAATTTCCACCCTTGACATACAATTGGTTGACATTGGAGCAAGCGATTATTCCCACTCGTTCATGGGTATTCATATCCAGTTTTACGATAGAATCCTGTGCGGCAAGATACATAAAGTGACCATCCAGACACATATCTTGCATAGATTCGGTGTTCACTTCTCCTACCAAGACCAAAGTATCATCTTGCGGACTATAAGACGACAGGCAAACATGATCGGAGGAATTACCAAAAGCGCCACCCGTCCCCACAAAAACCTCATTTACAAACTCTTGTGCTTGCACAGCAAACACCATCAAAAAGCTCAACAAGCTAACAAAAACATAACTTTTTTTCATACTACTTCATTTTAAGTTTATCAATAATAAAAAAATACTACTGAAACTAAATGGGAGAATTGACCAAAATGCAAAAGTGATATCCACATTTCCTCTCAACTTTTCACCCGAAAGTTTCGACTCTTACAATCCGGCAGGTCTTCTGACTTTTCCCTTTTGTCATATGCCTTCCCATTCGTTGCAGACGAACAGTGGCGAGGTATTACAACAAAAAAAACCAACGTTAGGAATCACAGCAGCGGGTACTGTTGCCGACTTTCACGGCATTCCCTTTTAAGCAATACAATATTGCACCAAAATTGTCCGGCAAAAGTATAAATTTATTTAAATAAACAATACTTTTGCAAAAGAAATATTTTGATTTTATGAAAAAAATAAAGAATTCAGGAAAATTTGAACTTCAATTGGAAGATGGTGTTGCCGAATGCGCCTATTTTTACGGGAATGAAAACACCATCGTGTTTTATCATACCTTTGTTCCTGTATCACATCGCGGAAAAGGAATCGCCGGCGTTCTAATCAAAGAAGCCCTTGATTTTGCCAAAAAGCATAATTTTCGGATTAAAGCCACGTGCTCCGCAGTGCAAACTTACCTCCGGCGACATCCCGAATACATCTCAGATCAATAAAGATACAGGATATCTTTACAGCAAAACTCAACATCCTCCACCAAGCAATATCTCTTTCAACTCGCTAAGAATGATAGCCGTAGCACCCCAGACAATTTCATCATGCAAGCAAAAATAAGGAATATTCACCTTCTCTCCGTTTTTTATTTGAAACATTTCTTTCCGGTTTGACTCATCCAGTAAATCCTTCAACGGGACAAGCAAAATCTCTTGCACTTCCTTTTCGTCTTTGATAAATTGCGGTTTGGTAGAGCAATAAGACAAAAACGGCTTTACCAGAAAATTAGAATTGGGAATAAAAACATCGGATAATGTTCCAAGTATCTGCACTTCATCAGGATTGATACCTATTTCCTCTTTGGCTTCTCTCCGTGCCGTTCTTTCCAACTTCGCATCTTTCCGTTCAAAACTTCCTCCCGGGAAAGAAATCTGCCCTGCATGTTCTTTCAAATCAGGATTTCTTTTGGTCAGTACCAAAAAAAGAACATCATCCTCAGAAAATAATAGAAGTAAAACAGCTGCCTTTCTGACTTTCATCTCGGCAAATTCGCTTTCAAGTACTATTTTTCGATCCGAAGGGTACATCTTTTCCTGTGCCCATTGCCCCGGCAAAGGTTTTTTTAATGAAATAATTATTTTTTGCAATTTTTTATTTCCGGAATTCATTATTCTTTTAATTTTGTGCAAAATTAACATCTTATGACAAAGGAAAAACATCAACAGCAATCTTCTACCCAAAAATCGAAGGAGAAGTTCTATACTTTGATGCTTCATAATGATGAAATAAACACCTTCGAATACGTCATCCAAACACTCATAGAAGTGTGTGACCATACAGAACTACAAGCCGAACAATGTGCTTTGATAACTCATCTCAAAGGCAAATGTGATATTATGACCGGCACACTCGAAGAACTTCTTCCTCCTAAAACCGAAATTCTGAGAAGAAAAATTAATGTTTCAATAGTGTAGTATGTCCAATGATTTCCTGTTTCGACTAAAATCATACTTCAACTATCACAAGACCGAACGAAACGGAGTTTTTTTCCTGCTTTTTATTATTATTTCGGTGCTTGTTGCCCAACAATTTATCCCCGGTCTTTTCCACGAAGAGACGGTCGATTATTCCACATATCAAGAAAAAATCGCCCAATGGAAAAAGGAGATGGAGACTCGCAACAAGCAGGAGAAAGCAACACATACGCCCTTTTATTTTGACCCTAATCACCTTGATAGCTTGGGATTTATAAAATTGGGCTTGTCCAAGTGGCAAACCAAAACAATTCTTCATTATCGAAGAAAAAACGGACGGTTTCGCAACAAACAAGATTTCAAAAAAATGAATGGAATGAATGATAGTCTTTTCCTGATTTTATCTCCCTACATCCGCTTATCGAAAAAAAACACCACCAAATCTAATAAAAAACAAAAAACCTATACCGGCACACCAAAACTTTTTGATTTTGACCCGAACACAATCTCGTATGATAGCCTTCGACAATTGGGTTTTTCGGACAAAATAGCAGCACAGATCATCGCCTATCGAAATCACAGCGGACATTTTTCTAAGAAAGAACAAATGCTAAAAATATATGATATGGATACTGCTCTTTATCAACGGATTGAAAAGCACATCCGGATTGAAGAGATTCGCCCAAAAACAAACAAATACATCAAAGATAATACACCAAAACCCAAAACTGCGATACGGATAGAGCTAAATCTCGCCGATACTCTGGATTTACAACAACTCTATGACATCGGACCGGGCTTCGCAAGAAGAATCGTAAAGTATAAAAATAAATTGGGCGGTTTTTATCGAAAAGAACAGTTGAAAGAAGTGTGGGGAATAGATGAGGAAAAATACCAAAAAATAGAGCAATATTGTTTTGTTGATACCCAAAAAATCAGAAAGATAGACATCAATAAAGCAACAATAAAACAACTCAACAGACATCCTTACATTGATTTCAGCATTGCCAAAAGAATAATTTTACTCCGCCAAAAGAAAGGAGGACGATTTGGCAGTCTCGAAGAATTGAAGGAGATTGAGATGCTCTACGACAAACTTTTTCAGAAAATTTCACCCTATTTGGTAGTGAAATAGATCATAAGGACAGGTATTTCCCAATAAAAAAACCCATAAAAACAAGTATCAGAGCCATTGCGTTGCTTCCTAACAGGTAAAAAGCAGCTGTTTTAAAATTTCCACTGTTTGTATGAGACATTACATCGAGAGCAAAAGTCGAAAAAGTAGTAAAACCACCCAATAATCCCACAAAAAGAAAACTCTTAAGGTGTGGGTTGAGGCTTTTAATATCCAACATTCCCCACAACAGACCGATCACAAAAGCACCTACAATATTAACCGTGAAAGTACCCCAATAATTGAGTGAGACACCCTCTCTTTTTGTCAATTCATACGTAAAATATCTCAGTAGAGTGCCTATCGCTCCACCACTCATTAGCATCAAAATCTTCATCACTCAAATATTTGACTGCAAAACTAACAAAGATTCGTTAACAATTTAAAAAAAAATGCAATATAGAAAATAAAAAAGCGTTACTTTTGCATTATAAAAAAGTAGAGAAAAAATATGAAAAGAAATATTTTATTAACATTTGTGCTCTTTAGTTTCATAGGATTGTGGACTGCGTCAAGCATCCGGGCACAAGATAACATTCTGGGACAACAAAATGTAATCACCACTTCTGTCCCGTTTTTGATAATAGGACCGGATGCACGTGCAGGAGGGATGGGTGAAATCGGCGTTGCCAGTTCGCCGGATGCATATTCTCAACACTGGAATGCTGCCAAATATATGTTTGTAGAAGATGATTTGGGGATAGGAATATCATACTCCCCTTGGCTAAATAAACTTGTCAATGACATCAGCTTGATGAATCTCAATATTCATTATCGTTTCAATGAGCGAAATGCCATCTCCGGTGGACTGCGGTTTTTTACGTTGGGGATGATTACTTTTACGAATAAAAACGGTACCAATATAGGACATGCAAAACCCAATGAATTTTCATTATTCAGCTCATATATTCGAAAATTTTCGGAAAATATTTCCGGATCTATTGGCTTCAAATTTATTCGTTCGGATCTGACCAATGGTCAAAATGTTGGGGAATCGACTACGCGAGCCGGCTATTCCGTAGCCTCTGACGTAGGATTTTTCTATACAAAACCGCTGGATATTTCCGGATTATCAAGCTCTCATCTGGATATAGGAGTCAATATTTCAAATATCGGCTCTAAAATTTCCTATTCGGATGATGACACCAAAAAGAACTTTATTCCTACTTTTCTTCGCATCGGACACGGGCTACATATGAATATAGATGAATACAATGAATTTGCATTTTATAGTGAAATAGGAAAACTCTTGGTTCCTACTCCTCCCCTATATGCCAAAGATTCTACTGGACAATATATTTTTGATGATAACGGAATGGAATTGATTGCCAACGGCTATAGCTCGGATGTCTCCGTCGCTACCGGTATGATTCAATCTTTCTACGATGCGCCGGGTGGTTTTAGAGAAGAATTGACGGAATATATCTGGTCACTGGGATTGGAATATACGTACAACAAACAATTTTCAATACGTGGAGGTTATTTCAATGAAGCTAAAAACAAAGGAAACCGTAAATTCTTTACCCTCGGTGTCGGGTTAAAATATAATGTTTTAGGTATTGATGTTTCCTATCTTATTCCTACCGTACAGCATCATCCTTTGGAAAATACACTTCGTGTTTCCCTTTCATTTAACCTCGCAGATTTCTCAATCGGAAAAGAAATAAAAGAATAATTTCATAACTTATTTAGTTTTGCTGAAAAAAGGAGGTATATAGCCTCCTTTTTTTTATAGATGGTCTATCAACGGAAAAGAAATAAGTTTATCGTCTTTCACAATACGAATTGATTGATAACGGTTTTGCCATCTTCTCTTGTTTTGGGCACGAAAACCTATGACGTAGTTGAAGATCTTTGAGGGTACGCGAATCTGTATTTGAGTATTTATATCGGCATCCGGCAATTTAGCATCTATCCTGTCATACCACAATGCACTCATCACCATCTCTTTGAAATTAGTATGAAAAGGACCGGCTACAAAATCTTCTCCCGACAGGAGTCCTTCTGAGGGATGCAATCCCACTTTCAGCAATTTCACACCGGCATTTTCAAAAACGGGAATTATTTCTTTCACAATATCAATAGCTTCTGCTAAGGTCAGGGGGATATATTGTTTTGTGACAAAAAGCTTTTGCAAAGCAGTATCCCTAATCACTAAGGTAGGATATATCCGGGAAGTATCTGCGCCGAGTTGCACAATTTTCCTGGCTGTAGCTATCGCTCTTTCTTTTGTATCTCCGGGTAAACCCACCATCATTTGAAGCCCAAGTTCAAAACCATATTGTCGTATAATTCTCGAAGCATTTTCCACGTCTTCTACATTATGACCTCTTCCTGATTTTAATAATACTTCATCAAACAATGACTGTGCACCAATCTCAATGGCAGTCACCTGCATTTCACAAAGCAGATCAAGTGTTTGCGTATCAATGTAGTCCGGTCGTGTCGAGAGCCTTATCCCTTGAATTTGTCCCTTATGAATATAAGCTTGAGGAATACGAAGCAAGCGTTTTTGTTCGTCCGGTGGCAATCCAGTAAAACTACCGCCAAAAAAAGCTATTTCGACCTGTGTTTTTCTCAAATCAATCGTAGCAAGATGCGATTCGATGATTTGAACGATCTCTTCCTCCGAAGGTAAACGATGATAGCCCGTGATTTTTTGTTGATTGCAAAACACGCATTGAAAAGGACAAGCCAATTCAGGGATAAAGACAGGAATGTTTACGTGGTGCATAAAGCCATTATGCTTTGAGCGAATGAATTAATTTTTGTGGGTCATAGGCAGCAAAAAAGGCGCTCCCCATCACAAGGACATCTGCACCCGCCTCAAAAAGTTGAGGGGCGATACGGTCAGTTATCCCTCCATCTACTTCGATGAGCACTTCGCGACCGGTGGTGTCAATCATATTCCTGAGGCGTTCTACTTTGAAGAGGCTGTTTGCAATAAAAGATTGTCCTCCAAATCCGGGATTGACAGACATTATTAAAATCATATCGGCATAATGGATAATTTCGCTCAAACTTTCTACCGGAGTGTGAGGATTGATAGCGACTCCCGCCTTCATTCCGGCAGCATGAATCTGTTCGACCAGCCTGTGAATATGATTATTCCCTTCCAAATGTATCGTCAGATAGTCGGCACCTGCTTCCGCAAAACGTTCTACATAGCGTTCGGGTTGAACAATCATTAAGTGTACATCTTTGGGCAAAGATGTGATCGTGTTGATTTGTTCTATGACTGGAAACCCAAAGGAGATATTGGGAACAAAAATACCATCCATTATATCGAGATGAACCCAATCCGCATTGCTATTTTCGATTGTATGCAGTGCAGATTCGAGCTGCAAAAAATTGGCGGATAAAATGGATGGTGCGATTCGCTTCATTACTTAGCGAGATATGACTTTAACAATTTATTTTTTGAGGTATGTTTCAGTTTCCGGAGACCTTTTTCTTTGATTTGACGTACTCGTTCGCGAGTTAGTCCGAACATATGTCCTATTTCATCCAAAGTCAAAGGAGAATTTCCGTTTAGACCGAAGAAATAACGAATTACATCTGCTTCTTTTGGAGAGAGCGTAGAGATTGCTCTTTCAATCTCGATTTTCAATGAATCGTAGATCAATCCATCTTCGGGAGTGACGGTTTCTTCACTTTTGAGCACATCCAACATCGTATTGTCTTCATCTTGAATCAAAGGTGCATCTACCGATACATGTCTTCTGGAAGTCTGCACTGAATCTTTGATTTTCTTTTCGTCCAGATCCATCTCATTGGCAATCTCATCAATACCGGGTTCACGTTCGAGTTTTTGCTCTAATGAAGCATGAACTTTATTGATTTTATTGATATCTCCGATCTTGTTTAGGGGCAAGCGAACGATACGGGCTTGCTCGGCAAGGGCTTGGAGGATGGATTGTCTTATCCACCATACCGCATAAGAAATAAACTTAAAACCTCTTGTCTCATCAAATCTCTGGGCGGCTTTGATAAGCCCGAGATTTCCTTCATTGATAAGATCGGGCAAACTCAATCCTTGATTTTGATATTGTTTGGCTACCGATACAACAAACCTCAGATTGGCTTTCACCAATTGTTCGAGTGCCATCTCGTCACCGGCTTTGATACGTTGGGCGAGCTGCACTTCTTGTTCTGCTGTCAGCAAATCTACTTTACCGATCTCCTGGAGGTATTTTTCAAGAGAAGCGGTATTTCGATTGGTAACTTGTTTTACAATTTTTAATTGCCTCATATATACTTTTTTAAGACTATTTAACCTACAAAAATCGAGCCAATCTTTTTGGTATTTCTATCCCACAAAAGATTGACAACTCCACTAGTTTACAACCCCAAAGCGTGGAAATTGTTTAAAGGAAAGTTAGTTTTTATTATTTTTTTCTTTCCGGTCTTGGGATCAGTACTTTTCTGGAGAGTCTCAACTTTCCGGTTTTCTTATCAATTTCTATCAGTTTAACCTTCACTCTATCTCCTTCTTTCATTACTTTGTCTAAGTCTTCAATGCGTTTCCAATCCACTTCGGAGATGTGCAACAGTCCATCCGTGCCGGGTAAGATTTCAACGAAAGCACCGAAAGCGGCAATTTTCTTTACTACCCCTTCATAGACTTTATTGAGTTCCGGCTTTTCGATGATTCCTTCGATCCAAGTTCGCGCTTTTTGATAATCATCCTTATTTATTGCTACGATTTCGATTCTTCCAAATTCGCCTTCTTCTTCAATAATAATGGTCGTATTGGTTTCTTTTTGAATCTCTTGTATTACTTTTCCACCGGAACCAATCACCGCACCGATGTCATCTTTCGGAATGGTAAATGAGACAATTCGTGGCACATTTTCTTTATAATCATCGCGAACCGTGTCAATGGTTTTCATCATTTCACCGAGTATATGCAAACGTCCTTTGCGTGCTTGCTCCAGTGCTTCTTCCAAAACATTGTAAGGCAATCCATCGACTTTAATGTCCATTTGACAAGCGGTGATACCATCCTCAGTACCAGTGACTTTGAAATCCATATCTCCGAGATGGTCTTCATCTCCCAAGATATCGGACAATATTGCATATTTACCACTTTCTTTGTCTGTGATTAAGCCCATCGCGATTCCTGAGACAGGTTTTCTAATTTTCACACCGGCATCCATCAGTGCCATAGTTCCTGCACAAACGGTTGCCATCGAAGATGACCCGTTGGATTCCAATATATTGGAAACAATTCTTAATGTATAAGGCATTTCATCTTTTTCGGGAAGTACAATTTTCAAGGCACGCATTGCCAAATTGCCGTGTCCGATTTCTCTTCTGCTTGTGCCACGCAAAAATCTGGCTTCTCCCGTTGAGAAAGGAGGAAAATTATAGTGCAAAAGAAAACGATTTGTACCTGAAAGAACAGCACCGTCAATCAATTGTTCGTCCAATTTGGTGCCCAAGGTAACGGAAGTCAAAGATTGAGTTTCTCCACGTGTGAAGATAGCCGAACCATGTGTACCGGGCAGATAATCCACTTCTGTCCATATAGGTCTTATCTCATCAAGTCTCCTGCCATCAAGACGAATATTTTCGTTCAACACCATATCTCTGACTGCTTTTTTCTCTACGTCGTGAAAATATCTTCCGACGAGCGTTTTATTTTCCTGTTGTTCTTCTTCAGAGAATGTTGATAGAAATTTTTCTTTTATAGCAGAAAATGCTTCCGAACGTTCGTGTTTACTTAGAGCTTTCATAGCTACGGCATAAATTTCATCATAAAGTTCGGCAAACATCCTTTCTCTCAACTCTTCATCATTTTCTTCGTGAGAGTATTCTCTTTTTATTTTTGATTTCTCGACGAGTTCAGCCAATTGTTTTTGTGCTTTCACCTGTTCTTTGATAGCTTCGTGGGCGAAAATCATTGCATCCAACATTTCTTTTTCCGAAACTTCGTGCATTTCTCCTTCGACCATCATTATGTTGTCCATAGAAGCGGCAACCATAAGTTCCATATCACATTCTTCCATTTCGGACATAGTCGGGTTGATGATAAATTCACCATTGAGTCTGGCGACTCTTACTTCGGAGATAGGTCCGTCGAAAGGGATATCCGAAACACTGATAGCAGCCGATGCGGCTAATGCGGCTAATGCATCCGGCATCACATTTTCTTCGGCTGAAATAAGTGAGATGATCACCTGAGTCTCGGCGTGATAATCGGACGGAAACAAAGGACGTAATGCTCTATCTACCAGGCGGGAGATTAATATTTCATATTCGGAAGGTCTTGCCTCACGTTTAAAAAAACCACCCGGGAATTTACCCGTAGCAGAATAATTTTCTCTATAATCAACACTTAGAGGGAGGAAATCTACATCTGCATTTGCTTCTTTGTTGGATACTACCGTTGCCAACAACATCGTTCCTCCTTGTTTTACTACCACAGAGCCATTTGCTTGAGTTGCCAGTTTTCCTGTTTCGATAGTGATCTCATTTTCCCCTTGGGTAAATGTAGTTTTTATTGCCTGTTTTGCCATAATTTTAATTCTTTTGATTCTTTATTTTCCGCTTTTTCATTGTTTTATTGACACTCAAACCGAACATTTACAAAACTCTTAAAAAAACTTTCTATCCTCTTAAAAAAACAGGAAAAGGCAATTTGTCTAATTGCCTTTTCCTGTCTCTTCGATATGTGTAAATTACTTTCTCAATCCCAGTTCTTTGATCAAACTACGATATCTTTCAATATCTTTTCTTTTCAAATAATCAAGTAATTTTCTACGCTTTCCTACCATAAGAATCAAAGATCTTTCTGTAGCAAAATCTTTTTTGTTCTTTTTCAAGTGCTCAGTCAGATGTTTGATACGATACGTAAACAACGCAACCTGTGATTCGGGAGAACCAGTGTCTTGCTCTGATTTTCCGTGTTGACTAAAAATTTCTTTTTTCTTTTCTACTGCTAAATACATATTATTAACATTTATATAATATTGTCATTATAATTCGGACTGCAAAAGTATTATTATTTTCTTTTCGACAAACTTTTATTTTATTTATTTTAAAAATAATTATTTTTCTTTTCCAAAATAGAAAAGAGCCACCCGCAAGTGACTCTTTTTTTTCGTATCGAAGATACTACATTTGCTTCTTTATCAACTATTTATTTACTAATTTTTCGTTTATTACTTGAACTTGCTTTGGCAGGGTCGGTAACTTGTGAGGCAGCTCCAAAGTTTGGAACGCAAATATCATTTTTATCTTTGTTATCAACATATCCGTTCATATCCATATCTGCGTAATGATAACCATAAGAACTACCTGCTGTCCATTTCCATTCACCAATATCATTGCTATCGATAATTCCATCCTCAAAACTATCACCTCCTATCATTGCCCATACTCCGGGTGCCACTTCTTTTTCTCCGAGAGCACCACCATAAGCACCATCTCTGAAATCATATGCATAATTGCCAAATGAATTCCGTGTAATATTTGTTGGTGTGATGACGGCTAAGTGGTTGTATTGAAATACAACAGGATATAGTTTTTCATCATAAGAAGTTGTATAATGCAATGGACTTACCCCATCCAAATCAACAATGCTACCATCATTTAATAAGAATGCAGCCCGTTTTTCAAATATACTTGCTTCATCTGCATTGGCAGGGGTATCTGCATCTCTCAATTGTACGAGTACCCAATCTACAACATTAGCAGGAATAGCAGCGACACTCTCCGTACCGGAATACTCCCAAGGCCATTGATTGAAGGGTTGAGATAAAGGCAATACTCCTGCATCTTTTAAGGAGGTATTCATATCCACACCATTGTAAGCTCCTTCTAATAATGCGGAAAGATGAAGCTCTATATCGATATCCGTCCAATGTATCCTGTTATGAGGATCATATTCAAAATCGGTTCCCGCAAAATTTCCCGTTGCAGCATGAAATGTTACCTCTCCTGTATTCATATTTTTCCAAACATTATTTCCAACATTACCCGCCGAATTATCAAAATGTGTAGCTTCTGCTGTCACCGTACTGGAACTATTTATGACAAGGTATGCTGAACCCTTGGCAGGTGATCCATTTTGAAAAATACAATGATTGAAATCATATGCTGTATTGACGGTAGAGCCGGCATGAAGATATAATCCGTTTTGTGTCATATACTCAAAAGTAGCATAATTGGCAGCTATTTCACCAAAAACATCGCAATCAAATCTACCACTACCCGAATGCGTCAGAGTAGCTTGGCTGACTGATGAGCCTTCAATATACAAATGCGAACCCAAAGCGGCAGTAAGGGATTTTCCTCCACCCACTTTTAAAGTACCTCCTGCTTGTGTAAATAAGACTGTGCCACTTTCCAGATTCACGTCTCCTTGTACGTCCAGAGTGTGATCTCCGGTACGGATAGTTCCGTCATTAATAAGCAAATCACCCTCTACAGTAAGATCATCTGTCATAATCAACAAACCTGAGCCAGCTCTATCAAGCGTAAGATTATAAAAAACTTCCGGATTATTGATATGAAGATCACCTGTACCATCAAGAACCACTTTTCCTGTCCCTTCATCAAATGCCGAAGCACCAACCGCATTGGTCCAATCACCACCTACATATATGGTATGATTATTACATCTAAAAATACCGGAATTAATATTCACATCACCATTTATGGTAAGATCTTCCATCGTAGGATATTCAACTGTTTTATTGAATAGGAAATCATTTATATAGCTGCCTGAAGAAAAAGAAATATAATTTCCGGCATTACTACCGATAGCTTCCGTGATGCCCCCATTCTGCTGAAAAGCATTAGCGGTTTCGACCCAAATTGAACGACCAATTCTAATAGTACCTCCGGTAAAATTGGATGTTCCAACTAATTTAAAATGAGAATCTAAAAATTCGATCAGTCCGCTTGACAGGCTATAATTCCCACTCCAAGTACTCCATCCTCCTCCTGCAGTATAATCACAGGTCAATGAGCCGGAAGTGATAGACAGATTGCTACCGGAAGCAGTATGAAAACGTCCATGTGCCAATACATTACCATCATTAACATTCATAAATCCATGCAATGTGAAATCATTATCTATTTCCAGAGAGCCTCCTTTGGCTTTCGTCCCATTACTACTTTTGGTAAAAGCATTCTTTGCCCCTTTGCTTACCTCATAGACATATATCTCACTGGTAGCTTCATCCGTAAAATTTCCGTGTACGGTCATCGAATTATCTCCCATCCGTAGATAGTTGGAAGCGTGGAGTGTAAAATCTCCCGAAACATTATAAGGAGCAGTAGAAGAATAGGATAAATAAAAGGCACCTCCGGTTTTATCAACATCAATATTTCCATAAACAGTTGATGGCTCTTCATTCATGATTCCTGCCGCAAAAAGATTACCAACAAAATGTAGTGTATGATCTGTAGTGGCAGTAAAAGAACTACCTGCTAAAGTTTCCATACCATATCGCATATTCGTGACACCTTGTGAGAAGTTTCCATAAGAACCACTATAAAAGGACAGAAAATCCGACAATGAACTCCCGACATTAAAAACATCATCAACATCATCCATTGTCAAAGTACCGTACACATCGCAGTCGTGCATGACAGTCAAAGTATTTCCGTCGAGTTTCAATGTTCCTGAGTTTACCGTTAAATTGTGGGTAACAACAAAATCAGACCCCAAAGAAATGGTATTGGATTTTCCACCGTCGGAGAGCAGCTCACCGGATCTTTTATCAATCAATTGAGGTATATCGTTGGACTCTCCCGACTTAGCGGATTTATTGATTTCTACATCATACAAGGTACATCCGTTGGATTGATACATATAATAATTGACGGAACCATAAAGCTCAAAAGTACCACCGGCAGGTGCGAAGTCGGCTCTATTTCCAGAAAAGCCCCTTCTCATTCGTATTACTCCTCCCGTGATATTATCATCTAGGTCTAAAGAATTGTTGTTGATATAGATACCTTGGTCGTGAAAATCCAAAACCCCACCACTCATTTCGATGGAAGCGTCATTCATATATGGCCAATAGCTGGGGAAAGAACCATCGTAAACATTCATAGTACCACCGAAGATATGCAAATCTCCGCTAAGATCAACATATCCACCGGGATTATGCAAGTTGATTTCACCTCCGGTATTTAAATAGTATGCTCCGGCAATGCCATTATCAGTCAAGCTGTTAGCCGTAAAGCTACCAGATAATACATCAATGGCCCCTGCAGTCCAGTCGTAGGCGGCACAAACAACATCTGCCCCATTAAGACGAAATGCACCTCCGCTTTTATCTACTTCCAGATCATTGAAAATTTCGTCTGAACAATATTGATGACTATTACCATTAAAGACTACTTTTCCGGAGCCTTCCACAAAACCGGCATCTCCGACAATATTATTCCAGTTTCCTCCCACAGTGATTGTATGGTCATTAGGATTAAAATAACCGGAGTTAATCGTTAGATTTCCCTTTACTTCAAAGGCATCATTCGAAGAAACACCCGTAGAGGCATTAAAATTAACATTGCTAGCAATTAGCGAACCCGTACCATCAAAATCAATCATTTGATAATTCCCATTAAAAACGAGTGTCCCCGTGTTATTAAAAGCCGTCAGATCAACATTTCCTCGAGCATATAAATGCCCGGATAGAACGATATTATGATTTGAGTAACTCTTAAAATTATTTCCATCGGGAACCCATATATATTCTGATACTACAAGATCCGCTGTGGAGAGGTTACTAAAATTAGTAGCGTCAGAACCATTTTTTAAGGAAGCTAATCTAAAAAAATAACTACTGGTACTATACGACCTGATCCAACTATTCGAAGATGAATGAAAATACACACCTCCATTATTTAAATGAACCGTTGATCCCGAATTGAAATTCCAACTACCACTGATATACATAATAGCACCGGGGGAAGTAATATTTGCCGTAGAACCGGATTCCCATACAATATTGCCGTAAACAAACAATTTTGAATCTTGATCCAACATCTCAAGCTCTCCGTGAATTGTCATACTTGCATGAACTGAGAGATCTTGATCCATCACCCTAAGATGTACTCCCGAATTAATTGTAAGGTTATTGCATTCAGCATCCCAGAAGTCAACAATTACAGGTGAATTAACATTAGGTATCACAACATCCTCCGCATCGGTAGGCACGTGATTCAGTGACCAATTGTTAGGATCTGCCCAGTAATGATTAGTAGACCCATCCCATGTATTGGTAGCTTTTGCTTTGACAACAGGATCGTCTCCCTTGTCACCTTGATTTTGAGCGACAAGAGTGTTCTGCCCAAGCATCAAGAGCAACGCAAAATTCATCAAAAAAAATAGTTGTTTTTTCATAATTGAATTTTTTTTAAAAATATATTACATTTTTTATCAATTTTTATCAGTCCAAAATTACAATAATAAAACATAACTTACAAAAAAACTTTTCTCAAAATTAGACTTTTTTTAATCTTCTCATTTTAAACATATTGTTAATAAAAAACGAAAGAAATTTAATAATTTTAAGAGAATAAAAAAAGCCCCGTAATGGGGCTTCTTCAAGGTGTACCGTCGATGGGATTCGAACCTATGACCCTCGGAACCACAATCCGATGCTCTAACCAACTGAGCTACGACGGCAACTATTTTTGAGGCTGCAAAGGTAAATGTATTTTTTTTGTTGATAGCAAATTTTTCTCAAAAATAATTTTACTTCTCATCATCCTGAATATCAGTAAATAATGATAGCTGACGCTCCGAAACATGATATTTTTTGGGAACTTCCTTATCAAATCCTTCCAAATATCGTGCAATTGATTTTTTGATGAGTTTGTTTGGAGTCGTTTTTCTTGCTTTAGAATAATTGCTTAAAGAACGATACTGACGTGCCGACAACTTAATGCTAACCGTCTTAAATTTTCTTCTCCTTGCCATGCCGAAAGATTTATTTTATTTATTCAACAAAATTATAGAATTTTGCACAATAATAAATATATTATGAAATATTTACTAACATACTGCCGTGTATTCATTTTTGTAGGTTTAGCACTAACACTGTATTTTCTTTTTTCAAGAGATGTAAGTCCTGATAAAAATAGAATTAACAATGATTTGATCACAGCTTTATTTCTTTTTGTAGGATTTTTAATGTCTTTCAAAAAAAGTCTTATTAGAGAAAGTGGTGCTATTCTGGGAGTGGGAGGAATTATTGTTGGATTTCATCATTATACGCTAAGTTCACAGCCTCTTATTTCCATTGTTTATGCCCTGCTTTTTTTGCTGCCGGGAATCGTATTTTGGTTCTCGGAAAAGAAAAAACCTATGGAGCAAAATCCTTCAAAATAGCCTCGACAATCCGGGCGGAAGATTTTTCATTTCCCAACAAATCAACCAAATATGAATAGTCCGCTAAGATTTGGGTTCTTTTTCTTTTGCCGGCAAATATATTCCGAAGTTCTTTGATTGTATTGCCGATCGTAAAATCATTTTGTATCAATTCTTTTACCACCTCTTTTTGGGCAATGATATTGACAAGCGAAATGTGCTTCAAAAATGTTCTATCAACCACCTTGTTTGCAATCCAGAAGCTAATTGCTCCACCTTTATATACCACAACTTGCGGCACATCAAACATAGCCGTTTCCAAGGTTGCTGTACCGGAAGTTACGACAGCCGAATGCGCATAAGACAAGACTCCATAGGTAGTATCATAAAGCAGCTTGACATTATCCGGCAAATGAATGGAATCAAAAAATGATTTTGACTTTTGCAAAGCAGCAACAACAAAGAACCGGTGTGGCATCTGCTTGGCGACCGAAAGCATCACCGGAAAAATTTTCTTCAACTCCTGCTGCCGGCTTCCCGGCAAAAGAGCTACAAAATCATCCGGAAGATGGTGTTTGGCAAGAAAATCATCTTCCTTCTCAAATTTGGAGATTCTTTCTACCAATGGGTTTCCAACATACTCCACCTGCATATTATGCTTCGCAAAAAATGATTTCTCGAAAGGAAAAATCACAAAAAGCCTATCCACATAAGCTTTTAGCTGCCGGATTCGTGATTTTCTCCAAGCCCACACTTTCGGAGCGATATAATAATATACCCTGATTTCGTGTTTTTTCGCAAAGCGAGCCATTCTCAAATTAAATCCGGCATAATCAACCAGTACGATAGCATCGGGTTGAAAATCAATAATATTTTTTTTGCAAAGGCTAAAATTCCGAACAATCGCAGGAAGATTCGCTAAAACTTCTAAAAAACCCATAAAAGCTAATTTGCTGATATGCTTATCAATATGAGCGCCGGCTCTTTTCATCTGATCGCCACCCCAAGCCCTGATTTCAGCTTTTGTATCCCGCTTCCGTATTTCATGTATCACGGCGGCAGCATGCAAATCTCCGGAAGCTTCACCCGCAATAAAATAATATTTAGCCATATCCTAAAATAAATGAAATTGCAAATGCAGAATAAAAAATACCGCCATCACTACAAACGTTAGAAGCAAAACTCCCGCTCCTGACTTTTCCAACTTATATTTCAAAAAATAATTGCGCATAACATGAAGATTGGGCAACATACTCAATGGAATCAAATTCTTTGTGCTGATGTATTCATCGACGACAGAGAGCTGCACCAAAAGATAGTTGACACTCAAAATCAATAGTAGCGTTAACAATTGGACAAGCACTCCGGCAATTATTCCCGTAAAAATAGTATCTTTTAAAAAATATTTCATACATATATATTTATTAGATGAAACAGCAAATCAATCTCCATTTCAAACATTGAATCTTTCACTCAATTCATTGATATGATCATAAGCTGTAGAATCAACATGAACAGGGGTAATGGTAACGAAATTATTATCCAATTGTTTAATATCCCCTTCATCTTTCTCTTCCATATCTTCGAATGTACCAGTCAACCAATAATAAATATTTCCCTTTTCATCTTTTCGTTCTTCCATCATTTCTTTCCAACGCCCTTTGCTTTGATGGCAGACTCTGATTCCTTGCAATTTTGCATTCGGCACAGCCGGAATATTTACATTCAAAGCCACCAAAGGAGGCAATCCGTGGCGAATAACATTTTCGATTATTTGGCGGATATATTGTTCGGCTTCGCCGAAATTGGCATCAGGGCTATAGTCCAGCAATGAAAACCCAATTCCGGGTATGCCATCGATAGCAGCTTCCCTAGCAGCCGCCATCGTACCCGAATAAATGACATTTACCGAGGCATTGCTGCCATGATTTATCCCCGAAAGAATAAGATCCGGATTTTTTTTCAAGATAATCTGTTCTCCCAGTTTGATTGCATCTACCGGTGTGCCCGAACAAATATATTCTTCAAAATCTTTTTCGGATTTTAACTGAGTGAGGTGCAAAGGCACTGCTACCGATACGGCGTGCGACTGTCCCGAACGCGGTTGGTCAGGAGCTACGACAACCACCTTTCCATAATCGCGCGCTATTTCCACCAGTTTATTTAGACCGGAGGTATGAATACCATCATCATTGGTAATCAAAATGGTGACTTTTTCTTTCATTTTTTGTTGTTTTTTGCTCTGCCAAGCATCGATTGAGGTCTAAAATCCATAATCTTTCTTGATATCACGGCTTTGTTCACGATCTTTGATAGCATTGCGTTTATCATATAGTTTTTTTCCGGTTACCAGTGCAATTTCCAATTTTGCCAATCCTTTTTCGTTTACAAACAGCGTCAGAGGAACAATCGAGAAGCCTCTTTCCTTTATTTTGCGTTCCCACTTTCGCAATTCTTTCTTATTCAGAAGAAGTTTTCGTACTCGTTTGGGTTCGTGATTGTTATAAGTTCCGTACATATATTCGGAAATATGCATATTAATTACAAACAATTCAGCTCCTTCATACCTGCAATAAGCTTCTCCAATGCTTGCCCTGCCATTGCGAATAGCTTTGATCTCGGTACCTTGCAAAACGATACCGGCTACCACTTTTTCTACAATGTGATATTCAAAGTATGCTTTTTTGTTCTTTATCCTAATATGACTGTTCATCTATTGTCGATTATCATTTGCGCAGCAAAAGTATGAAAATTTAACATTCTAATATTTTATATTATCATAAATTATTTAATTTTGCTTTAGAAACACGAAATATGTTAGGAGAAATTGGAAGATATACACTATTTATGCTTCAGGTCTTAAAATTGCCTGAGCGCTGGGGTATCTTTTGGAAACAATTGATGGATGAGGTGGACAAACTGGTTTTGCGTTCTATTCCTATCGTGATTCTCATTTCCATATTTATGGGAGCGGTCACGTCCATTCAGACGGCATACAATATCACCAATCCGTTTATCCCTATGTCAATGGTAGGTTTTACGACTGTAACCTCCTCGATATTAGAATTTTCCCCTACAATCATCAGTCTTATTCTCGCAGGGAAGGTAGGCTCGCGTATCACCTCCGAAATAGGTAGTATGCGTATCAACGAACAGATTGACGCACTGGAAGTGATGGGAATCAACTCTTCCAATTTTCTACTACTTCCCAAGCTTACGGCATCGGTTTTTTTCAATCCTTTTGTGATATTGATCAGTATGTTTTCGGCAACTTTCGGCGGTTATCTCGTGGCTCATCTGACCGGCATATATGCTCCCTCCGAATACATTACCGGAATCCGGACCGAATTTAGAGCTTTCAACATCATATATGCGATGATCAAAACGGTCACTTTTGCTTTTATTATTGCCAGTGTCTCCGGATATATGGGATATTTTGTCAAAGGAGGAGCAACAGGACTTGGCAAAGCAAGTACCAAAGCGGTCGTCTGGAGTAGTATTATCATCATTCTTTTTAATCTGATATTAACCCAACTTTTGCTCTCATGATCATCACAAAAAACCTAAACAAATCATTTGACAAGCATCATGTATTAAAAGGTATAGATGTAGAATTTGAAAAGGGGAAGACAAATCTTATTATCGGGCAGAGCGGATCAGGCAAAACCGTCTTTATGAAATGTATCTCAGGACTCTACCCCATAGATGAAGGAGAAATATCATACGATGGTCGTATCCTGAAGAAACTAAACAAAAAAGAACGAAAAAATTTGCGAAAAGAGATCGGAATGCTCTTTCAAGGAGGTGCGCTCTTTGATTCTATGAATGTGGAAGATAATATTATGTTTCCTTTGAATATGTTCAGCAATATGAGTTTGCAAGAGAAAAAGAAAAGAGTGGATTTTTGTCTGGATTGGGTAGAATTGGGAGGCAACAATCATAAACTCACCTCCGAGCTTAGCGGAGGGATGATCAAACGTGTAGCCATTGCCAGGGCTATTGTGCTCAATCCGAAATATCTGTTTTGCGATGAACCCAATTCCGGTTTAGACCCTCGCACCTCCGGTGTAATTGATGAGCTGATTCATCGCATCACCCAAGAATTTCAAATTACTACGATTGTCAACACCCACGATATGAATTCGGTACTGAAAATCGGTGACAGAATCAATTATCTCTATGAAGGCAAACTGTGGTGGCAAGGAGACAAAAACAGCATACTGAAGACAGATAATCAAAAGGTAAATGATTTTGTATTCTCTATGGAATTAACCAAAAGAATTAAAAAAGATGAGTATTAACACACTGGATATCATTATGATAATCCCACTTGCTTGGGGATTGTTTATGGGGTTCAAAAAAGGTTTGATAATCGAATTAGCCTCCTTTATAGCGCTGATTGCCGGCATCTATATCGCCGTACACTTCTCATTTCTCACCTCTTCTGTCTTATCCGGATATATTGACATTTCTCCCGGAATGTTGCCAATCGTATCCTTTATTATAACTTTTATTTTGGTGGTTTTGGGCGTACATCTCATCGGCAAAATTGTTGAAAAGTTAATTAAATTGGTAGCATTAGGATTTTTTAACCGTCTCGGAGGTGCCGCATTTAGCATGCTCAAATATGCAATCTTTCTCAGCGTTTTGATCTTACTGATGAATAAATTTATGCCAAGTCTTGTTTCCGAAAAAGACAAAGAAGACTCCTATCTCTATGAACCTATCGAAGAAATCGCCCCTTTTCTCTGGGAAAAATTAGACAAACTTGATATGAAGAAAGTGAAAGATTATATTCCATCCTCTGACACGACCCACGTAATCTAAGCATGGTCTTCCGCCATCCCAAACACGTGAAAAATAATAAATTACACACAATTATCAATAATAAAACGCAAGAAAAACCAGCATTTTTCCAAAAAAGTCTTGCATATATCTTCTCAAAAAACGTGTTTTCGTTCCACAGAAAACCCTATTATATATAATCATCATTTCACAAACAAAAAAATGAAGACACTTCTGTGATTTTCAACAGCCCCCAACTAATATTGCAGTCCGGCAGCGCCAAGTAGTCCGGCGTTTTTCTCAATCAATTCGGACACTCTCAGATGGGCTGTATTTTTAAAAACCGTGAGCATATTTTCTTCCATTGCGAGTCGTGTAGGAGGAAGCAATAAGCGATG
>CAZLTF010000392.1:0-2435 GCA_964562195.1 uncultured Bacteroidales bacterium
TTTTATAAAAATTTCAAATTCAAAACCGCCTCTTACCAAGACATCAAAACATCAATGGAAGAAGTCTCCAAACAGGATTTGACTCACTTCTTTGACCAGTGGATCAATCGAAAGGGAGCACCCGAATTGGCAATTGGCGAAATATCAAAAGATACTTACGGAGACAGCTACCGGATCAGTATCCAGCTTCTACAAGTCCAAAATGAAAAAGCATTTGACATAAATGTACCCATCAATATCGCTACCAAAAAAGGAATTGAGACCTTCGTCTTTTTCATGAATCAAAAAAGCCAAACATTTCAAATCAATCTGAAAGACAAGCCTTTGAAGCTCGTCGTCGATGCTCAATATGATCTGTTTCGCATCCTCAACCCCGCCGAAGTCCCTCCTACCCTGAGCAAAATCTGGGGAAGCGCTGACAATCTCTTTATTTTGCCGTCCAAGGCAGACAAAATACAAAAAAATATCTACCTACAATTTGCAAAACAATGGCAAGAGAAGGATGCCGACCATTTTAGTATTGTTTATGACGATGAATTGAAAAAATTGCCTACGGACAAAACCGCTTGGGTGCTTGGCTTCGAGAATCTTTTTGCAAAAGCCATCGATAAGCAGTTACAATCTTACAATTCCGGTATTGATGCTACTACTGTGCAATTTGGAAAAAAGAAAATCTTGAAAAACACCCATAGTTTTGTCATTACCCTTTTTAAGGAAGAAGATATCTCAAAACAAAATATCTTCATTGCTTTTGACAACCGGAAAGCCATTGAAGGACTGATACGCAAGCTGCCTCATTACGGAAAATACAGTTATCTTGCTTTTCAAGGGGATGAACCCACTAATGTTGCCAAAGGGCAATGGGAAGTCATCAATTCACCTCTAACAAAGATATTTGAAGATACAAAAGCCGGTATCATCCAAGAAAGAGAAGCATTGGCGAAGCTCAAACCGGTATTTTCGGAAAAGAAAATGATGGAGAGCATCCGGTTTTTGGCATCCGGAGAACTGCAAGGCAGAGGACTGGGAACTCCCGAATTGGATAAAGCAGCCCTGTATATTGCCCACCAGTTTGAAGAGGCCGGTTTGCAAGCACTTGGAGAGGATTATTATCAAACATTCACACACCAATTTAAAGAAAAAGGCAAATTGAAGCTCAAAAATGTGATCGGTATCATACCGGGCACGGATGCTTCTATTCGAGATGAGATCGTGGTCATATCCGCCCATTATGATCATCTTGGATTGGGATGGCCTGATGTACACAAGGGTGATGAAGGAAAAATTCATTTTGGTGCGGATGACAATGCCAGCGGTGTATCCATCTTGATTGAATTGGCAAGGACGATGGCAAAATCCGTCAAACCCAAACGTACGATCCTGTTTTTGGCTTCCAGCGGAGAAGAAGCTGGGCTTATCGGTTCGCGGTATTTTGTCAAACACCGCAAAGATTTTTTCAAAGGAGAGATTTTTGCCAATGTAAATTTGGATACGGACGGCAGCCTGTTTGACAAAAAATTGATGGTGCTCAATGCCAATACCGCCAAAGAATGGAAATTTATTTTCATGGGGACAGATTACACAACGGGTATCAAATCGGAAGTTATCGAACAGAATCTGGATGCCAGCGATCAGGTAGCATTTATCGAAAATGGAATTCCCGCCATACAACTCTTCACCGGAGCCACTCCCAATTATCATAGACCTACCGATGTAGCCGGCAAAATCGATGGCAAAGGATTGGTAAAAGTAGCCATCGTAGCCAAAGAAGTAATCTCCTATCTCGCAGACCGTGAAGATGCTATGCCTTTTACCGGAAATGGTCACAATCCACATCAAAAAACCACCAATAAATCCGCCAATCGAAAAGTAAGTACGGGTTCAGTGCCCGACTTTGCCTACCGCGGCGAAGGAGTGAAGATAGGAAGTGTCATTCCGGGTTCGGTAGGCGAGAAAGCCGGATTGAAAGCCAATGATATCATCATCGCAATGGATAATACCACTGTCGATAATCTCAAAACATACTCCATACTTCTCAAAAATCATCACCCCGGCGACCTCATACATCTCAAAGTGAAACGAAACGGAAAAGAAAAAGATATCACCTTAACTCTAAGTGAACGCTAATGATATTGCCCGAAGTTGATGTTTTATGAGTATTATAATAGTATTCCACTCAAGGAAATGACAATTCATTTTTTCTCAATCATACGTAGGGTTTGCTGAAAAGCTCTCAAAACAGGTAAAAAAACGAATTACGTAGATACATAAATAATAAAATGCAAGAGAAATCAGAGCTTTTTCCAAAAAAGCTTGCATTAATTTTATTCTCAAAGAAGATGTTTTTTTGTTTCACAGAAACACTTATTTATTTACATCATCATTTCAATTATTATCAAATGAAGGCATTTTTGTAATTTTCAGCAGATCCTACA
>CAZLTF010000393.1:0-1793 GCA_964562195.1 uncultured Bacteroidales bacterium
AAAAAAAACTTTAGTTTTACTTAAAAATTATTGTCTAATTTTGCAGACTAAAATATTTTGAATGAATTTTGATGATTTTGATGAAATAGATGATTTTGACGAGGAGGTAAACAATCTCCACGAACTCATCGCAACATACCAACAGCAGATTGAAGCGGGTGAATTTGCGTTTTTTGATCTGGATGACATGGAGCTTATCATAGACCATTTTATCATCAATGATCAGCAGGACAAAGCTGACTTTGCCATTCAAAATGCCGAAGCGATATACCCCAAACATCCGGCGGTTTTCCTCAAAAAAGCTTTCTTTGCTTCCTATTCGGAAAAATTTTACGAAGCCAAAAAATGGATTGAGAAAGCCACCTATCATTTGAAGGATTCAAACTATGACGAAAGTATTTTTCTCCAAAAAAGAGCCGAAATATATGTCGATTTGGAGGAGTATTATCAGGCATTAACAGATCTGGAAGAAGCACTTCAAAAGAGAGATGATGATTTCGCTTTCATTCAAGACCAACTGGAAGATCTGTATATGATACTTTTCAATTTTAATTTGAAAAAGAAACATCGCTCACCCTTTCCGCTGCTCCACAATTTAGTGCCTATTCTCGAAGAGGACCACTATTTGTTTCTTATCAAACATTACACCTACGAATCGGTAAAAATATTCCGGCATTTCATCCGTGAATTTCCTCTGAATCATCAATTGTGGTATTTTTTAGGCATTGCCCAAAAGGAGAATTACGCATATGACGAAGCCATCGAATCGTTTGAGTATGCCCTTGCGATTGATCCCGACTCCCCTACTGCAAAATTTCATCAAGCTGTTTGTTACAAAGAAACAGGACTTTACGAACAAGCCATTCACGTATTGATAGACATCGAATTTGCTCACGAAGACAGCGGACTAATTTATTATGAATTAGGTGAAAACCTCAAAGAATTGGAACTCTACGATGAAGCGATAAAATATTATAAATTAGCCATTGACAAAGAACACAAACTTGGAAAAGCATATTTTGCATTGGCAAAAATCGTCATCCGTTATTACCGGGACTATCCGCTTGCATTGCAATACATCAATCAAGCTTTACAAGAAGACTCTTCCGACCCCCTGTACCAGTTTTTGAAAGCGGATATTTTAGTCCTCACCGGAGATTATGATGAAGCGGAAGACTACTATTTGCAAAGTTTGAAAGCCAATCCCGACAATTCATTGGTTTGGCTCAATTATTCCGAACTCTTTGCAAGCCAAAATCAATATGACAAAGCCATCGAGATACTGGACCGGCAATTGGACAAAAATTATTTTGACACACTACTACTCACACGAAGGTTCAATTATCTTTGGAAAAGCGGAAGAAAAGAAGAAGCTTTTGCCAATCTCTCATTGATATTGATCACAGAAAAAGAAGCAATTGCCCACATTTTTGAGTACGATGAAAGCCTCTTTACCAATATCGAATTAATGCAGTTTATAGAGACTGCCAAAGAAACAAATAAACCGGATAGAAATAAAAAATCCTAATATGAATTTTGATTTACCACACATTCCCGCTCGCGGGTCAAAGCCCCGTCATACAGGTATTACCAGTGTGATGGACAAAGGATTAAGCCTTCGTGAAGCGGAAGATCTTATTGCCGTTGCAGGCCATCTTATCGACATCGTCAAGATCGGCTTCGGAACCTCTATCGTCAGCCATCAATTGCAAGAGAAAATCACTCTCTACCGCAACAATAATATTCAAGTCTATTTTGGCGGGACGCTATTTGAAGCTTTTTATATTCGAAAT
>CAZLTF010000394.1:0-2040 GCA_964562195.1 uncultured Bacteroidales bacterium
GTGGTAAAACACCGTATGATTGATAAAAGTTATGAGATTTATTTGGCACTATATCAGGGATTGACAGGTTCAGATGATCAAGCCAATGCATACAAACAATTTTCGCCTGAGTTTTTCGACCTAATCGTGATTGACGAGTGCCACAGAGGAAGTGCGAAAGAAGATAGTGCCTGGCGTGAAATCTTAACTTATTTCAAGAAGGCTACACACATTGGTTTAACTGCTACACCCAAAGAAACCAATGAAGTTTCAAATATCGAATATTTTGGAGAGCCTGTTTACACATATTCTTTGAAGCAGGGTATTGATGACGGATTTTTAGCTCCATATCGTGTTGTCCGGGTAAACTTGAATGTTGATGCTGAAGGATGGCGGCCGGAACAAGGGAAAAAAGATAAAGACGGAAACGAAGTTGAAGACCGGGTTTACAATCGAAAAGATTTTGACCGAACGTTGGTTATTGAAGAAAGAACGGAAGTGGTAGCAAGAAAAGTAACCGAATTTATGAAAGGTTACGACCGTTATGCAAAAACCATTGTGTTTTGCACAGATATTGACCATGCTGAAAGAATGCGTACTGCCCTTGCAAATTTAAACAGCGATTTGGTTGCCAAAAATCACAAATACATTATGCAAATCACAGGCGACAATGACGAGGGGAAAAGAGAACTGGATAATTTCATAAATCCCGAAGAACGATATCCTGTGATTGCAACCACTTCTGAACTTATGACAACCGGTGTTGATGCTCAGACTTGTAAAATAATTGTTTTGGATAGTGAGATCAAATCAATGACAAAATTCAAACAAGTTGTTGGCAGAGGTACACGGATAAATGAAGAATTTGGGAAAATGTATTTTACGATTCTTGATTTTAGAAATGTGACTGACCTGTTTGCCGACCCTGAATTTGACGGCGACCCAATCAGAGTCAAACCTGTTTCGGAAGATACAGATTTAAGCATTATTGTGGATGAAGAAGAAAACGACACTTCGCCAATTATTGATGATCTTTCGGGAGAGGAAATAAAGATTGAACCTGAAATTCGTTATCCCGAACCGCAAACCACAACAGACAAAGTAAAAGAGCCACGACCAAAAGTTTATGTAAACGGTGTTGATGTTTCTGTTTTGATAAGTCGTGAAATGTATTTTGATAATGACGGGAAGCCAATCACCACAAGTTTAAAGGACCACACCAGAGAGCTAATAAAAGGGCAATATACTTCTTTGGATGATTTTTTAAATAAATGGAACGGCACCGACAAAAAAGAGGTGATCATAAAAGAGTTGGAAGAACAGGGCGTTTTGGTAGATGCTTTGCGTGATGCGGTAAACAGGGAAGTTGATCTTTTTGATTTAATTTGTCACGTCGCTTTTGACCAACCGCCATTAACGAGAAAAGAGCGGGCAAACAATGTTAAAAAACGGAACTATTTTACAAAATACGGAGAACAGGCAAGAAAGGTATTGGAAATATTATTGGATAAATATGCTGATGAGGGGGTTACCAATATTGAAAGTATGGATATCTTAAAAGTAAAACCCTTTACCGATTTTGGCTCACCAATTGAGATTATCAAACAATTTGGGAGCAAAGCAAAATATTTGGAAGCAATAAAAGAGTTAGAACAAGAACTTTATAAAGTAGGATAACTATGAGTGTAGGAACATTTTCGCAAATTTACATCCAAGTAGTTTTTGCAGTAAAGCGTAGAGATGCTTTGATTAAACCGGAATGGGAAGAAGAGTTGTATAAGTATATAACAGGAATTGTTCAAAATAAAGGACAAAAGATGCTTGCCATTAACGGGACTTCAGATCATATTCATTTCTTAATTGGAATGAAACTGTCCTGTCGCCTGTCTAATCTGGCCAGGGAGGTTAAAAAGTCTTCGAACAGTTTTATTAAACAGAAAGTATTTACCAAATACAATTTCGAGTGGCAGGAAGGATATGGTGCATTTTCGTATTCTCATTCTGCTTTTGATAATGTGATAAAATATATCAAGAATCAAAAACAAAAAATAAATAAAAAAA
>CAZLTF010000395.1:0-3732 GCA_964562195.1 uncultured Bacteroidales bacterium
TATAATTTTCGACAAACCCAATATGTTTTCCATAGCTGTTCCCTATGATAATCATTTCAGTTTTACAAGCGACACGCCCGAACTATTTACTCGTTTTTATTTTTTGCACAACAATACAAACTCCAAAATCTGGTTTGATCACACCACTTTGAATTATTGCAGAAATCTAAGTTTATCTGCTGATTTACAAGCGATCACATTTATCGATACTGCATACAATAATCCGAAACAATCATATTTTCTCCTTCAAACCGAAGGAATCACCGAGATATGGGACATCAGCGATAAGCAACAAGCACTACACATCACTACAGAGCAATCCGGAGACAAACTAAGCTTCACCTACACAATCTCCGGTCTCAATAAATTCATTGCTTTTCATCCTGATTTGGAGCTTCCTCATCCTGAATTTATCCACCATATTGACAATCAAAACATTCATGGATTATCTACCTCCGACATAGTCATTGTCAGTCCGGAAGCTTTCTTGCCGGAAGCAAACAGACTGGCAGAGCTTCATTACACGACAGATGGACTTACGTCGATCGTGCTCACAGACGAAGCTGTATATAATGAGTTTTCGTCGGGGAAGCCCACTCCTGTCGCTATTCGCAATATGATGAAATTCTTGTACGACAAGAATGAAACCGGATATCCAAGATATCTCATCCTGTTTGGTGATGGCACCTATGACTATAAAGGAATCATCAGCAAACCGGTCAATGAAATTCCACCCTTTGAGACAGCCCAATCCCTATCCACAACCGAATCCATCTCTATTGAGGACTTTTTCGGTTGTCTGGACAATAACGAAGGAGACGATGGAAGTGGTGTTCTGGATATTGCAGTAGGGCGATTTATAGTTTCTACTCCCCAACAAGCCAAAGAGATGGTAGATAAAGTAGAGCAGTATATGAATTATTCGGAAGAAAATGGTGACTGGCAAAGAAAAATTTGTTTTATCGCCGACGATGAAGATTCCAATATGTTTCTAACCCAAGCGGATACCCTAAGCAAAAGGTTGCAAAATGAGAATCCGGATTTGGAAACACAAAAAATCTATTTTGATTCTTACCTTCAAATTCCTACTCCCAAAGGAGACCGTTATCCGGATGTAAACGAAGCCATTTCCAAACTTATGGATGAAGGAGCAATAATCATTGACTATATCGGACATGGAAGCGAAAAAGGATGGGGAGAAGAACAAGTATTGACGTTAGGGGAAATTAATTCTTGGACAAATGAAAGATACCCGCTTTTCATCACTGCGACTTGTGAATTTAGCAAATTTGACGATGTAGATAAAATATCAGCTGGCGAGATAACTTATCTTCACCCGCATGGTGGAGCCATCGCAATGATCACCACCTTTCGTCTTGCTTGGGCAGGAGCAAATCATACGATGAACAAAAAATTCTTCAGACGCTTGCTGCAAATCACTGATGCTTCTTATTCCAGACTGGGCGACATCTATATCGATTCCAAAGATATTGGATTTTTCAATCGCAAAAACATCGGAATACTCGGCGATCCTGCATTGAAGATCGCACTTCCTTATTACAATATCCGAAACGTAGTCTTCGAATCACACAATAATTCTGACACTATTCACGCTTTATCAAAAGTCCATATTACTGCCGAAATACTTGATCTCAGCGACAATTATGCTACACATTTCAATGGCAAAGTAAAAATACAATTATTTGACAAAGAAAAGATTATCTACACTTTTGAGAATGACGCTTCATCCTACAAGACTCCTGTTGAAATTCAAGGAAACCTTCTTTGGGAAGGTCTGTTTGAGGTAAAATCGGGTGCTATTGATGCAGAAATTTTTGTACCTATGGACATCATACCCGAATATGGAAGAGGATTAATACGCCTGTTTGCCGTCGATGAGAAAAAATCCGCTATGGGTTCGTACAATGAATTTATCCTTGGAGGGCAAGATACCGGAGCAGAAACAGACAATACACCTCCGGACATCCAACTATATATGAACAACACTGCTTTTCATGACGGTGATACCATTACGAATGAAAGCATCTTCATCGCCAAACTCTCCGACGAACACGGAATAAATATTTCACAACACGGTTTTGAACACAAAATGTTTATCTATATCGACAACAATACGAGCAATCCCATTTTGCTTCAAGACTACTATCATCCAAGCATAAATTCGATCTGTTGTGGAATCGTAAATTACCCTGTCGAAAACTTAACAACCGGTAAACATACAATCCATTTTACCGTCTGGGACAATTACAACAACCAATCTTCATCCTGTATTGAGTTCTTCTATCTCAAAGAAGGTGAACTTATCAAGAACAGAATATTTGCAGCCCCCAATCCGGTAGAATCTTATACCCGTTTTTATTTTACAAATAGTGAAAATTATCAAAATTTTGGTATTTCACTTTATGTTTATGATCTCTACGGGCGGGAACGGTATTCATTTTCCGATGATATTTTCACCTTGAAAAATGACTACCTTTTTCACACTTGGGATGCCAGAGATAATCAAGGTCATCGACTTCCGGCAGGCATCTATATATATTTTGCCATCATAAAAGATGAAAAAGGACACCAATATTTACAATCTCAAAAAATACAGATTCACTGATGCAAAAACACCTACCGATATCTTCTTGGGCGGAAGAGGACAAGCCACGTGAGAAACTCCTATTGAAAGGGAAGAAATCGCTTTCAGATTCGGAATTGCTTGCAATATTAATGGGGTCAGGCTCTCGCGATGAGACGGTAGTGGATCTATCCAAACGGATATTACGGGACAATAAAAATGATTTGTTGCAACTTTCACATCTAACAATTCAGGATTTGGTCAAATACAAAGGTGTAGGAGAAGCAAAAGCAATCGGGATTATCGCTGCATTGGAGCTGGGCAATCGCATTCGTAGTCAAAAAGCACTTACAAAAACTACACTTATATCCAGCAAAAATACATTTGAATATTTGCAAGGAATTATGGGCTATTCCGATTATGAAAATTTTTATATCATACTGTTAAACCGTGCAAAAAAAATCATCCGGACAGAGAAAGTTAGCGAAGGAAGCATTGCCGAAACGGTAGTGGACCCAAAAAAAATATTCCGCATTGCCCTTAGCTACGCCGCTTCTGCAATCATTCTTTCCCACAACCATCCCTCCGGCAATATTTCCCCGAGCCAACAAGACATCGAAATCACACGCAAAATAGTAGCAGCCGGCAGGCTTCTGGCAATTGATGTAGTTGATCATATCATAATTGGAAATAACTCCTATTACAGCTTCGCCGACAATGGTAAACTATAATCAACAAAGGTATTTTTCCCGAAAAAGAAAAAAGTATGAAAGAAAAAAAAGTCTCCGTTCTCAAACAATTCCCACGCACTTTCTGGGTTGCCAATACTGTTGAATTGTTGGAACGATGGAGCTGGTACGGACTATTTGTAGTTTTGGCTTTGTATCTGACAAGTTCCAAAGACACCGGAGCGCTTGGTTTCACACAAATACAGAAGGGAAGTATGATGGGTACCATATCCGCTATGGTCTATTTTCTGCCCATCTTCACAGGTGCGGTAGCTGACAAAATAGGCTATAAGATTAGCCTTCTATTGGCATTTTCACTGTATTTCTCAGGTTTTCTCCTGATGAGTCAGCTTACATCCTACTATGCTGTATATATGGCATTTGCATTGGTAGGACTTGGCGCTGCAATTTTCAAGCCCA
>CAZLTF010000396.1:0-7011 GCA_964562195.1 uncultured Bacteroidales bacterium
ACTTCCGTACCATCCTGCAAAAGAATTTCCATTTCCAGAGAAGGATCAAAATACTCAAATACCCTTTTTGCCATTTCCACACCGGCGAGTATGCCGTCGGCTTTCACCAATAGCCTTGCTTTTCTTTCGGCTTCCGCCGGAATACTTGACAATGTCGAATGATCTCCATCCCCTACATCTTCGCGAATAGCGTTTGCGATGAAGTTTGTGATTTTCTTTTCACTCAAATAGTCTAACATAAGCCTCATTTTTTAT
Organism: uncultured Bacteroidales bacterium; assembly: GCA_964562195.1. Taxonomy (GTDB): domain Bacteria; phylum Bacteroidota; class Bacteroidia; order Bacteroidales; family S143-32; genus S143-32. The sequence goes on from CAZLTF010000396.1 coordinate 256, forward strand.
CACAGATTTCACAAATTCTTTTTTACTGTTGGTCTGTTGTGTTCAGTTTAAATCTTTATTAAAGAAACCGCCAACATTTTCTTTTTGTTCTTTGGATTGCTGAATGATCAGATAAGCGATATTCACAAGATTTCGAAGTTCTCCAAGCTGTTGGGTAAGAATCGACATATTGTACAATTCCATCATTGCCTTATAGATCTCTTCTTCTTTCTTTTCGGCCAAGAGAAGGCGTGCATCGGAGCGAACAATTCCAACGAGATCACTCATCATATTTTTGAGATCTTTTTTCAAGAAATTGACAACAATCATCTCATCGGGAAATGAAAGTCCTTGCTGGTTCCATTCCGGAATAGCATCATATACATTTTCATTTTCCATCTGGTCCGTCCATTGTTTTGCTTTGGAAGCGGCACGTTTGCCATACACCAATGCTTCGAGTAGAGAATTGGATGCCAAGCGATTGGCTCCATGCAGACCGGAGCAGGTAACCTCACCCACGGCGAGTAGATTTTTCAGATTTGTCTCTCCGTATTGCTTTACGGCTACACCACCCATAAAATAATGAGCAGTAGGAACGACCGGAACAGGCTCTTTGAAAAGGTCAATCCCAACACTTTTGCACTTATCATAGATATTGGGAAAATGTTTATAAAAAGCCTCATTGTCAAGATGAGTACAATCCAAGACGACATAATCATCTCCACTGATTTTCAACTCATTGTCTATCGCTCTTGCTACGATATCCCGCGAAGCTAAGTCTTCACGGGGGTCATATTTATGCATAAACCTTTCACCGTTTTTGGTACGCAATTTAGCTCCGAAGCCGCGCACTGCTTCCGAAATCAGAAAACTGGTATCGGTTTGTGCTCCGTACAAGGCAGTCGGATGAAATTGCACAAACTGCATATGTTTGACAAAAGCTTTGGCACGATACGCCATTCCGATACCGTCCCCTGTTGCGACAATCGGATTGGTAGTATGTCGATATACTTGCCCCGCACCACCGGTCGCCAACACGGTCACCGAAGCTGTCATCTTTTTCACTTCACCCGATTTTTTGTCCCGTACATAGGCACCATAACAACGAATTTCGTCACGCGGAAGCTCCTGCCCGAGATGGTGATCCGTGATCAAATCAATGGCAAAGTGATGTTCAAAAACCTTGATGTTCGGTAGTTGTTTCAACATCTTCACCAAAGTCCTGACAATCTCAAAACCGGTAATGTCCTTGTGGTGTAATACACGGTAAGCAGTATGCCCTCCTTCTCTTCCCAGATCAAAACCGCCGGCAATATTTTTATCAAAATCGGCTCCCATTGTCAAAAGCTCTTGCAATAATTCAGGACCTTCTTTGATGACAAACTCCACCACCTCACGATCATTAAGTCCTGCTCCTGCACGCATAGTATCCTCGATATGTTTTTCAAAAGAATCGTGCATAGCATCCGTCACAATGGCAATACCCCCTTGCGCATACTTGGAATTACTCTCTATCAGATCATTTTTTGTAACAATAACTACCTGTTTGTCAGGATTTTCTTGTGCAAAATGAATAGAAGTAATCAGACCACCCACACCGGAGCCAATTACTAAAAAATCTGTTTTCTTCATTCCCGTCTTAGATAAAATTATAATGCTTACGAATGGCTTTGGTGATATTCCAATGACACTTCAGACCATCTTGAAAGGTAACAAAGTCTCCGGCTTTGATGTGATATTCACCCTGCCCGGTAGTCACGATCACTTCACCTTCGAGAATCAAGCATTGTTCGGTACCAAAATATTCCCAGTCAAATTTTGAAACTTCTTTTTCCCAAATAGACCACGAATCGATTCCCCGTTTTCGTTTTTCGTCTTCTGTCAATCGTTCAATTTTTACTTCTTCCATAATACATACTATTTATTTATTTGTAAATCTTCATTGATCTTCACTATCAAGCGGATGATCTCTTCACGCCCTACTCCGGTTTTGGAGGAAGAGATTAACATTTCGGGAAGTTCTTCCCAATCTTTGGAAAGTGTTTTTCGGTAGAGCAACACATTTTCTTGGCTGATTTTTTTTGAAATTTTATCTGTTTTTGTAAACACAATAAAAAATGCAATCTGATTTTCCGCCAACCATCGAATAAAATCAATATCAATTTTCATCGGAGGATGGCGACCGTCAATCAAGAGGAATGTAGCAACAAGATTTTCACGTTTTTGGAGATACTGTTCGATCATCTTACCCCAAGCGATGCGATTTATTTTGGAAGTTTTGGCGTAGCCATAGCCCGGCAAATCCGTTAGGAACCATTGTTCATTAATCAGAAAATGATTGATAAGTTGAGTTTTTCCGGGTTTTCCGGAGATCTTTGCCAATTCCTTGCGTCCGGTCAGCATATTTATCAAAGAAGATTTTCCGACATTCGACCGGCCAATAAAAGCATATTCCGGCAGATTGGCTTCGGGGCATTCGGATACTTTGCTACTGCTTTTTACAAATGTACTATTCAGTTTTATCATCTTTCTTAATTTAATTCCGGATGGCAATCATCATTTTTGTTTTTTCCATATCATTATTCTGCTGCAAAAGCATATTTCCTATCCCGCACTCCCTGCATCCAGCTATGCCAATAAATATACTTCTATTACTTCCTTCCATTTTTTTATGAAATTTCAATGTTAGAACGATTCTCTTTATCATTTCCGGTGAATTAATAAAAAAACAGTTTTCCCACATCCGGTTATTCTCGAACAAAAGAATCAATATGTCTTCTTGCTTTTCCCGAAGTAATATCCGGAATTGTAATTAAAATTCCGGTTTCTTCCACATCACCGAAGCCGGAATTGACCGCCGTACCAAAGGTTTTCATTGTGGACGAGAGGTTCATATAGGCATTTACGAGGGGGGGAATATTTTCGTTCAGCCGGCGAACTTCTTTGTTCAAAATTTTGTAATTATCCGCATAAGTAGTAGCCACAAATATTTTTATAAGCTCCTCAATATTAGGTGATTTGTATTCCAATTTCAAATTACTTTTGGGAAAAACAAGATTTTCAGTATCGGGAAAATACTTCATCAAAAAAGCGATAATCAGATCTCTTGCTTGAGGTTCAAAATCGGGATACATCGTAAATTTTCCGAAGAAATATTTCATATCCGGATTGAGGACAATCAAAGCTCCCAATCCATCCCACAGATTATCCAATGAGTACATTCCTTTTCGAAGATTGACACTGGGTTGGTAGGCAGGTTGTACAAACGAACGTCCCAGTTCAATGGTTTGACTCCAATAATTTTCAATAAAAGCGCGCGAAAATTCAAATAATTTTGCTGTAGGTGTTTGGGGCATACTCCCATCTTTGGAAGGCATATTTTTGCCCATCAAAAAGCGATAGCCGCCTACAATCTCATTTTCTTCTTTGTCCCAGACAATCAATTGCTTGAAAGGAGTCTCAGCCGTATCAAATTTGTCAATATCGACTTCTTTGCCGGTTCCTCCTCCCGCTTCGCGAAACGAGATTTCACGCAATCTTCCTACTTCTTGCATTAGATATGGAGCTTGCTTGCCGGTAAAAATGTATATTTCTCTCCCACCTTTATTCGTATCCCGAACAAATATCTCATCTGTCAATTCACTCTCTAACAACCTCTTATCTACCGGCAATGCCACATTTCTCATGATGCAGTTTTTTCTTTGATACTTTTTATATTTTTTCGAGACAAAGGTAAACAATTCTCTTTAAAAATGAATATTATTTTTTGTGTTATTCAAAAAATCTTCAAAAGGGACTATTTCTCCTTGATGTGTTTCGATCCGGTAAACATATTCTTTCACTATTTTTGCCCATTCCCGGTTATTAAAACGTTTGTCAAAAGTCTGATACGGAATAGGCGGTGCATAGTGTATCCGGATGGTTTTACCTTCTTGTTTAAACATCTCATCCGCCAAATAAAGCATTTCAATATTGGCTTTGATGCCCAATTTTTTTCGCCAATAGGCGAGATTATAAAAAAACTTGGAGTTGTGTCCTTCGACAAAAGTAGGGATGATATCACGGCGGTGTTTCTTGGCTCTGGAGATGAAAGTTGTTTTCCATTCCAAATCACGAATACTTCCATTGTCCTGTTTGCGCGAAACCAATCCCGCAGGAAAATACAATAAGATCTTGTCCGAATCGAAAGTCTCATTGATAATTTTGATATTGTCCGCATTGCTACCATGCTTATTGATAGGGATAAAAAGCGGTTTTAGGTTGGGAAGATACATCAACAAATCATTCACCGGAAATACAATATCCTCTCTTTTTAGAGCGACAGAGTGCATCAGAGCCAGACCATCCAGACCTCCCAGAGGATGATTGGCAGCGATGATATAGCGTCCTTCTTTTGTAATATTATTTACACCTATACTCTCAACGCCCACGTGATATTCACTCAAGACGGCATGAATAAAATCCAAACCGTATTTTTCACGATGATCATAAAGAATGGCATTCATACTCTCTTCGTGTACAATCTTGCGAAGATATGAATAAACAAAGCCCGGCAACAGATTACCCAATTTCGGACTCTTCGTTTTGAAAACCTTTTCGATGTCTATCGTTCGTTTGCTGACAATAATATCACTCATCGTTTTTATTTTTTTGTTGTCACTGCACAAATCATTCCATTTTGAGCTTAAAGGCACTCGCGCGTACGATCTTCCGGTTTATTTCCATGCACGAACTATCAAACCGGTTCCTGTATCATGGCGGAAATGAAGATCCATATAATTGAGAATCAATGCAAACGGGAAGGTAATCAAATAATAAAACGGAAGCACAACAAAAAACACTTTCGAGCTATTCAACAATAGGATGGGATATTTCATAGAAATTTTCCAAGATATTTTTCCCGGTGTGCCATAGTTGTAATAAGCCTCTGTACGTTGAAATCCGGCATTTTTCAATTTTTTCTGAATGTCATCAATATTGTAACCGTCTCTGACATGCTCATCGATAAAAGAAGTTTCACCATCACTCTCGTGATCATGATCGTGAACATCCGACCCACCCTGATCCGATGGAGTGGAAATCAAAAGTGATCCGGACTTCTTCAATGAATGATAAAAATTTTCAAATACTTTTTCATCTTCCAAAATATGCTCCATCACATCGACCGAAAGAATAAAATCAAAAGTTTCGGGTCTCCTGTATTGCGTCAAGTCAGCATATTCAAAATCTACATTTCCCCTCCCGATTTCATCGAAAAACCGGGAACAATCTTCTATCTGCTCCGTCTTAACATCCACACCAACCACCTCATAATCAGAGTTGTGCGACATCAAATAGACATACTGACCAAAGCCCGAACCGGCATCTAAGATTTTTCTTTTACCTCGGTGATCTTTTTGCCATTTTTTAAATTCCTTTTTTACATGCCAAGTACGCAGCAGCAAGAGATTTAGCAAAGCATAAAACATCTTTCGCAAAGCAGGACTGGTATTAAAAAAACTACCCAGACTTTTTTTTATCGGATCGTATTTCATTTATTATATATTTTTTTTAAAAAAACACCGCTGGACGGGAGCTATCAAAACACCGAAGAGTCCAAACAATGGCAGTATGGAATATACTGTTTATCTGCAAATTATGAACGTTCCTATCCGATGGCATAAACTTTTGATTTATTGATTAAACCTGTTTTTCGTTTACCTTCTCCCTGTGGCATTTTTTTGTACATATCAAATCATTTTTTTACTTTTATTGAGCTTAGCTCCGGCAAAAGTCATTTTATCAACAAGAAATAGTTTGTCTTCAATACCATTCATTTTCACTCTTGCAATACATTTAAGACAGATTGTCAAAAACAGAAGCAAAACTGCTGCATTCTCCCGCAAACGGGTATAAATAAACAACTTTTTACCCATTATTCAGAAGTCGTTCAATATTTTCGATATAATCAAGCGAATCGTCCAGAATAAAATGCAATTCGGGCACTGTCCTTACTTGTTTGCCGATTCTACCGGCTAAATGGTATCGAATTTCACTGCTCGCCTTGTGGATAATATGATAGGATTCTTCCGGATTTTTTGCCGGAAAAAGACTTACATACACCTTTGCAATTGCCAAATCCTTGGTCACACTGACACGCGTTACCGTGATCATAATATTACCAAGGGCATTCCAGATACCTTTTGTAAATATTTGTCCCAATTCATTTTGGATCAAACTTGCTACTTTTTTTTGTCTTATAGACTCCATATACTCCTCCTTATGTTGGATATTTCATATTTTGAAGGGGCGATTCTTCTGTTGAATAAAGCCCACAATTTATATCAAAAAAATCATCATACGACACCACAAACCGGCAACCACCTCGCAATTCCCGCTACCACCTCAAAGACAGCCTGGAGATTTCGCAAGAGGGGTGGAAAGCTTAGATTGTAGTGATTTCCTTCTCTTTGAGAGTCAAAAGTTCCTCTGCTTTTTTGGAATAATCATCTGTGAGTTTTTGGATATCATCCATCAATCTTTTGACATCGTCTTCGGGTGTACCGTCTTTTTCCAATGCTTTGGCATCATCATTTCCGCTACGGCGAATATTCCGGATGGAAATTTTTGCATTTTCGGTCTCATGCTTGGCAATCTTAACAAGCTCTTCACGTCTTTCGCCCGTAAGCGCAGGTACTTTGATGCGAATAATCTCACCTTCATTGCTTGGATTGAAACCTAAATTAGCAGCCAAAATTGCTTTTTCGATCAGCCTGATGATACTTTTATCCCAAGGTT
>CAZLTF010000397.1:0-8011 GCA_964562195.1 uncultured Bacteroidales bacterium
CTTGGATGTCTTCGGGTCTGTTTTTACTATTGTCTTTATAAACATTTTGCAAAAGTACAACAAATAATAATATCCAAAATCGAAATTCGGGGACTACAAGCAAAGCGGAAATTCATATATACCTCTATTACAATGCTTTACCACTATTTAGAATGAAAAATATATTTCAAACAACAATTGATATTCAGATAGTTACGAATTGAAGTTTTTTTTAATGGCTTAAAATTCGGGTGAAAAAAGTCAAGTTGGGTTAAGCCGCACTTACAAATCAATCAGCACATTGACAATATTGTTAATAGCCTCGAATACGGATATTACAATACTTTAAAAGTTAAAACAGGAAAAGTAATACGGTTGATTATAGCCGTGAACATTCGTGATGTATTGAGTTTTCATTATCGAAAATCCTCATATTGTTTGAGGATTTTTGATAAATTTCAGGATTTTCACCCTGTTTTGTCTTTCCTGTATTGGTAATACCAAATGATAAAGCCTATTTTACAAGTCTGACTCTGTTGATATACATTCTTTTGGATGCATAAGCTCTTACGAAATATGTACCTCTATTGAGTTTGCTCATATCCAACATATTGTCATGGTTTCCTTTTTGTTGGAGAATAATTTTGCCGTTAAAATCGAGGACTTCCCACAAATAAACGATATCATCTTGGAGTTTTATTTTCACTTTGCCTGATGTAGGATTAGGATAAATTAGCGGATTGGTGGATGTGAATTCTTTGAGATCATTTGCGGAATCAACATTAATAAAATTTGTTTTAGTCATGGTATTGCTACCGTTGTCATTGGTGGCAGTCAGGCTAACCGAATAGTTGCCGGAATTGGCATAGGTGACCACCGGATTTTCTTCGGTAGAAGTGGCGGGAGTGCCTCCCGTAAATGTCCAAGCCCAAGAGGTCGGATTGTTGGCAGACAGATCTGAGAATTGTACAGTTCCTCCGGGAATGATAGTCGTATCGTCTGCGGAGAAATCAGCGATGGGAGAAGTTTCTACACAATGGATTGAGGCTTGCCATCCACTTTGGTTGATCGATATGTCAGAATGAAAGTAGAATGTCAAAGCGCCATCGGGGTTTGTGGCAGTGACCGTGCCGGGGGAGTTGGTGCCGCAATATGTGCCAACTAGCGTCGACGAACTGCTTGTTCCGTCATAAATCGACAAATAGTCATATAGACAAGTTGCATTTTCTTCAATTTCAAATTCAAGAAAACTTACTTGCATCATTGCGCCCGGAGTCTCGGGCAAAAAAGTCATCGTAATATCTTGGTTGTTGCTATAATTTCCATTTTCTCCGCCTGCATCATAAAAAAGCCCGTTGCAAGTTGTGAATGTTCCGTTTTCCATGTTGTAGATAGTACTTACGGTGATGTAATCCTCTTTTGTTTTTGTACTGCTGTTTGTTCCATCGGAGATGGTAAGGCTGACCGAAAAGGTGCCTTCGGTATCATAAGTTATAATAGGGTTTTCTTCTGTTGAAGTAGAGGGTGTCCCACCTTCAAAAGTCCAAGCGTAGGAAGTAGGATTGCCACATATCATACTTGTAAACTCTACGGTACCTCCGGTTTGAACGAAGGTCGAAGAGGCTTCAAAATCTGCATTGAACGAGCCTCCTGTAAGCACCACGTTCAGCTGGGTAGCTTGTCCATCTTGGACGACGACATTGTCAAAAGTCTGTTCATCAAAGCAAGGAGAAGATACGGTCAATGAGTAAGTACCGGCTTTGATGGGACGATAGAAGTCTCCATTTTCCTCTGAGGAGTAAACCCAAGATTGGTCTTCATCATGATCATTGATAAATATCTTTGCTTTGACCGGATTTCCGGCATTGTCTAAGACAGTTCCTTGGATACCATAATTGGCTTCTTCAAAATAATTCAACATAGAACGGTATTGTGTTTCCCAAAAATAGGGCATTTCACCGGCAGGTGGCATTTTTGAAGCCGAAAGCTCTAAGGTAAATTCTCTGCAATGCTGATAATAATTCATATAATCTTGTCTTCCGCCTTGGATGCTATACCAAGCCGCTCCATTGGTCACGCCGTTATTCAGGTCTGTAAAATATCCTGAATTGGAATGCAAATGCACGGTGTCAGCCCAGCTGTGTCCGGTATATTCCCACCAATCAGTGTCTGCTGCCAATTCATATTTGTCATCCCAAGGATAATTGTACACTTCGGCTCCTCCATGCCAATTGCTGGAAATAACAAAGTTGTGCTCTTCGGCGAAATCCATCATCACAATGGTTTCGGGTTGCCATTCATTCCCATCCGGATGTTCGCCTCCTACGGGGTCCGGAAAATTGCGATTTAGATCTACACTATTAGCATTGTAGCGTGTTGCATTATTGACTGTACTATTGCCGCCGGCATAGGTACCGTCCGGATTTGCCAAAGGATTGATATAGATATCCAGATTGTTCACCAAGCCTGTGACGCGGGGATCTGTACCGTAATTGGTGAGAAGATAATCAATAAGGTGTAGCGCCAGGACATAACCTGTGGTCTCGTCTCCATGCATTGTGGAAGTGTAAAAAACTTGTGGCTCGGCTTCTGTTGATGCCGGATTGTCACTGATATGAGCCACCATCAGTTCTCTGCCTTGTACGGATTGTCCGATACTATAGACTTGACAAATATCAGGATGATTGGTTTGAAACTGATTCATAATGTCAAGGTATGCTTCGTATGTTGGATAAAAATCCCAGTCCGTTACTTCTTTTATATTGATAGCGGAACGCATCGTATGATTCTTGATTAATGTACTCGGATGAGGCAAAATCGTGAATGCTTTCCCCATTTTGAGGAATGATAAAAATTCATTTTCATTAGCATAGGCGTAGATTGTATTTGCTTTGACTTCGTCCAAAGAAATGATCGAGCTGAGTTTGTCTAACTCTTCCTTGTCATCCGATTGGAAAGAAAAATAGACTTCCTTCCATCCGTCAAAAATATTCTCTATGTTTTGGGATTTTACTCCCGTAAAAATCAAAACGCTAACTAATATTGTAATAATTTTTTTCATACTTGTTATTTTTCCTTTGCATTATAACAAATAATATTGATAAAAGTTGTCTAATATTTACGAATTCTGTCAATTGGACTCATTCCGGATAGTGAAACAGAATATTATACTTTTTTTTATTTCATTTGTGGTTTCAATAGGGTCTGCTAAAAATTACAGAAGTGCTTTCATTTTATAGCTTGCTTGTTTTTTGACCGGAATCATAAATGCAGGACTTTTTGAAAAAAAAATGCTGTTTTTTCTTGTATTTTATCATTGAAATATTTACATAATCCGTTTTATTTCACGCATTTGATAGTTTTTTTCAACAGACCCAACTTACTTTTGGGGGGTCAGTTGCTCTTGGAGTTTTATTGTGTGCGTTTTTTTGTTTTTTTTAGTTTTATGTTGAGTGTGCCGAGAAAATTTCGACCGGGGGCAAGAATCCCTGAAGAATAGGGGCGATATGCTTTATCCAAGAGATTTTCTACGCCGAGATGCAAAGAAAATATGTTATTGATCACGTATGAAAGTTTGATATTGAGTGTAAACCACGCAGGCGAATAAGGATTTCCGTTGTCATCGGTAGCGTATAGATGAGTCTTTTTTCTTTCGGAGGAAGCGAGATTTTCATAGGGAATTTCAGCATTGTAAATCATATAGGCGGAGGCTCTCCACTTTTGGTTTTGGTAGTTGACAAAAATGCTTCCAAAAGAAGGACTTACATGGCGGATTGGATTATTGAACCCATCCTTTCCTTTCATCCAAGTATAGTAGAGGTTTGTTGATAGTCGGTCTGTGAAATGATATTTCAGTTGACCGCTAATACCATATATTTTTCCTGTTCCTGCATTGACTATGGCTCTGATTTTGAGCCATTCATCGTTTATTTTGATGGAATCTTGACCTTTCCAAGAGAAATCACTTCGTACCATGACGTTTACGAGTGCGGAATAAAAAGCCGTAAGTTTCAGTTCAAGTTTATCCACTCCGCTAAAACGTATTCCGATATCTGCATTGTATGCATCTTCGGATTGGAGATTTGGATTGATTACCACCATCGTTCCGGGTTCTGCATCAAATATTTTGGCAATATCATCGAGATTGGGGGACCTGAATCCGGTCGAGAGATTGGTACTCCATTGCCATTCTTTGAGGGGGCGATATACTAGACCGACGCTTCCGCTTAAAGCTCTGTTTTTGAGGTCTATATGCGATGGTAGAGAGTCTAAATCGTAGAGTTCGGGCTTGTCAAAACCGGAATGCAGATGATACACCTCATAGCGTAAGCCCGATCGAAAGGTGTAATGTTTGTTTAGATTCCATTTCCAATTGAAGAAGCCTCCCAGTGTTTGTGAAGTGTTCTTCCCGTTGGGGTAGCGACTTCCGATACTTTTTTGCGTAGCATTCAGAATATCCAATGCGTACGCACCGGAATGAACATCATTGTATATCGCTTCCAATCCGTAGGTAAATACATTATTGTGGTTTACAAATTTTTCCATGTCAATATTCATGGAGAGGATATTCACGTCTTCGATATACACTTCTCGTTTGCTGCTGTTGAATTTTCGCTTGATACGGCTTTCTTGCAATTTTTGGTGAGCGACCATCACTTTCGCCAAATCCATAAGGAGTGTTTTTTTTCTTCCGTTGAATTGGATTTGGTTCATCATCCAACGTTGAGGACCATAGTGCCATTCGGCATATTTCAATTTATTGTTTTTGTATTCAATCAATTTGTCGTAGCGTGGAATATTGGACGAAGTCGTATAATGAAAGGCATATTGGGCATCCCAGTAGCGATTGAGTTTTGTTTTTATTTTTTGAATAAAATTCACTTGGCTATAGCCGGAAAATTTTTGTATTCGTGGTTTTTTATTTTTTATCAGACTGTCGTGAGTGCCAAACCGCCTGATGTATTCCAATCGCAAAAAACCGGAGTCAGAAGTGTTACCCATCTGTAAATCATCAAAATAGCTATGAGAGAAAGAGGTGATGGAAGCCCAGTTTTTTGTCTTATAGCTAATGTCTATATGCTGGGTTTGTTCTTTGGAAGCGCTCGAAAAGCGAAAAAGGGCATTTGCAGAGAAATGAGAGGAATCATGCGAAAATTGCAATTTATGGGTGTGAAAATCCAAAACACCACCCAGAGCATCGCTTCCATAGATCACCGATCCCGGTCCAAAAAGTATCTCGGCTTCTTCGATGCTATTGGGATCAATCATAATCGAATTTTGGAGGTTTCCGCTCCGGTAGATGAGATTGTTGAGGCGCACGCCATCCAATACGAGCAAAACCCGATTGGCAGCAAAACCCCGTATCATTGGGCTACCTCCGCCTTGCTGGCTTTTTTGCACGTACAACTCGTTGGAATATGCCAATAAGTCGGCGGATGTTTGTGCTTGAAAAAAATGTATTTCCTTGGTTTTTATAGTACTAATGTGCATTGAGACTTCTTCTTGCTTTTGCTCCCATCGACTGATAGAAATTGTAAATTCATCGAGATTGTGATTCTTTTTGATTAGCCGGACGCTGTATTTTGATTTTTTCAATTGATCATACGATAAGATCAAGCGGTCGTAACTTGTATGTTGAAATATCAGGGAATCACCGGCTTGAAGTTTGTCAAAATGGACGATCCCGTTGATATCCGTTAATGCGGATTGTTTATGGTTGGGACTATATACCGCTACATTTACGACCGGTGTGTCTCTTTCAGAATCTTTCACTACAATATTTTGTGCCATGATAAGATTTGAAAGCAGAACTAACAAAATGACTAATCTTTGTTTCATAGTATTCATCGAAAAAGAGAGATGTGAGGATGCTAAAAATTTGGTTCGAAGTCTAAATTTTGGTAAAAAGATTCAATAATACTGACTGCTTCGTCTGCCGTATCGACCAAGTCAAAGATATTTATATCCTTTTGGCTAATTCGCTTTGCTTGCAGCATGGTGTTTTGTATCCAATCCAAGAGTCCTCCCCAATATTCTTTGCCGACCAAAATAATCGGAAAACTTACCAATTTGTGCGTTTGAATCAGGGTGATTGCTTCAAATAGTTCATCCATCGTACCAAATCCGCCGGGTAAAGCAATGTATGCTTGTGCGTATTTCATAAACATCACTTTGCGAACAAAAAAGTAATCAAAATTGATCAATTTATCTTGGTCGATATACGGGTTGGCTGTTTGCTCAAAGGGAAGAACAATATTGAGTCCTACCGAACTTCCTTTTGCTTTCATAGCCCCTTTGTTTGCAGCCTCCATAATGCCCGGTCCGCCTCCTGAAATAATTCCAAACCCCTTGATAGCCAGCTTGTAGGCAATCTCTTCTGCCAATTGATAGTCCGCTTCCTCGGGCTTGGTTCGTGCCGAACCAAAAATTGAAACACTCGGACCAACTTTGGATAGCGTCTCAAATCCATTTACAAATTCAGCCATGATCTTAAATACTGCCCATGAATCATTGGTCTTGGTGTCATTCCAATTTTTTTTGGCAATAGCCTTCTTTATTTCTGCTTTATTTATCTGTTTTTTCATATTTTATGTATTTTTCAAATAAACCTTCTTTGTCATCAAAAAATGTACCATTGATTTGATTTTTGAAATTATTGTGTGATTATTTTTTTACACTCCTGTGAAAGGAATTCAAAAATGATAGGAAAAGATGTTAGCGATACGGTAAAAATATCTCTTTATCCTTGTTTTGGTAAATGTTTTGCCTTTAAAAAATGTATTTTATATTGCTGTATATCAGGATTCTGCAAAAGTATTTTGGGTAAGTTGAAATAAATAACTAAATATTTAGTTGTATAATTAAAAAAATAGTTAATTTTGCATTTTAAAATGAATGAAATATGAAGCAACTTACAAAAGCGGAAGAAGAGGTGATGCAGGTATTATGGGAGAAGGAGAGGGCATTTGTAAATGATATTTTGGGAGAATTTCCGGAGCCAAAGCCTGCTTATAATACGGTATCTACGATCATTCGTATTTTGGAGAAGAAAGGTTTTGTGTCGCACAAAGCTTACGGCAAGACCTATGAATATTTTCCGGTCATAAAGAAGGATGAATACCGGAAAAAATTTCTCAGTAGTTTTTTGGATCGCTATTTTGGCAATTCCTATCGTTCTTTGGTTTCTCATCTTGCGGAGGACAAGAAGATCAATGTCAAGGATTTGGAAGAGATTCTCGAATTAATCAAAAAGGAGGCAAACGATGGATAATATACTTAAATTGAATGTCTTTCTTGTTGTTTTCTATTTGATATACAGGTTTTTGTTAAAGCATAATGTCTATTTTACTGCCAATCGGATTTATCTGTTGTCGATAGGTTTTGTTTCGGTAATATTGGCATATTTGCCTGAATTTATGCCCGGAGAGGATCAATTTGCGGATTTGTTTCTTCCGGTTTTTGTATTGGAGTCAGCGACTAAAATTAGTCCTGTTTTTATTTCTTCACAAGCGACTGAGTATAAAAATTGGATACTCATTGTTTATTACATTGCAACGGGTTTGTTGATGTTTCATTATTTATGGGGACATATCCGCATTTTGTTTCTTTTGCGAAGAGAGCCAAAGCAAAAGAGGAATGGTTTTGTGCTGCTAAAATCCAGACATACAGATACACCATATTCCTATTTCCGTTATTTGGTTCTTCCCGATGATATTGGCTCCGATGCGAGAATGCATATTATATTGTCACACGAGAAAGCCCATATCACTCAAAAACATTCTTGGGATCTGTTGTGGCTCAATCTGTCCGCCATCTTTCTTTGGTTTAATCCCGTTAGTTGGCTTATAATGAGAGAAATAAAGACTATACACGAATATCTTGCCGATCAAAGAACGATAGAAGAAAATCCGGATAAAGGAAGCTATTTTCGATTGCTTCTCGCAGAATATACCGGTGTTGCCTTTACAAATATTGTTAATCAATTTAGTTATTTACCATTAAAAGAAAGAATTATGATGATGAAAAAAGCAAA
>CAZLTF010000398.1:0-5853 GCA_964562195.1 uncultured Bacteroidales bacterium
ATTTCTTGACATCTCATAATGAACTATTAATGGAAAATAACACTAATCGGGAGCATTTTTTTCTGCTTTATTGTTTCTGGCAGCTTCTGTCGTTTGCTCTTCACGATTTGTTTTTGAATACTTATTGTCATCAAAAAGATCCTCTTTGCTCACGGGTCTTATTGCATTTCGCCATACAAATCCTTGCAGTCGCATATCTTCTTTTTTTATTTTGTCCCAAGGGTAAATTTTTCCTTCGACATTTTCAAAATTACTAATTCCCTTTAGTTTTCGATTGCGAATATAGATTTTTAAATATTTGGCATCTATGATATATATGCCTACCAATGAGCTGTCCTTGTCATCCCGCTGAAAATAAATAGTGCGGGCATTGCCATTGACATCCATTTTATAAATTTCATTATCCTTAAAATGCCCGATAATGATTTTTCCTTGTATCTGATTGAACGTATCCATAATCGAATCATCGATTGAAATAATACTTGCATTTTGTATCATCGTTATCGAATCCATTTGTTCATTTGCCATAAATAGATTGATGCTATCGGCAATCATCTGGTTGTTGTCAGTCCAGAGAACCGGTTGTCGAAACATTTTCATCAAGGAATCCTGCATATAATAAACCAATGAATCGCAATATCCTTGCAAATCTTTTCGATAAAACCGCGCTTTGTAGTAGGCAGTCATCAATTTTGCGGATTGTGTTGAATCAAATTCCACATACAATGTGTCGGAGTGCAAAAACAGGGTATCATTTTGGTCTATCAAAGAAGCCAAAGCTTTGTCGGTAACAAATGCGTAGCCTTCTTTATTGAAAAGATAGGCGACTTCTCCTTCTATCATTACATTTTGTACGGTGTCGATCATAGACACTTGATCAAATGCTTCCCCATAATCCCGTTTGCGGTCATAGTAGAGGCTGTCTCCTTGCAGCTTAGTATTGCCATTGATCAGATAGGCGTTTTTGTTAAATTGTGCTTGGTCGGAGATAGAGTTATACCAACCGTTTTCACAATAAATCGTATTTTCTTCGCTATAAATGAAAGTAGGTCCGAAAAAGTTGGAAAGCTCCGTGTTCGGATCATAACGTAAAGTGTCCGAAATCATCTTGTATCTGGGGTTTATCAGAATGACACTATCTTTGAAATATGCATATTCACCTTCGGTGTAATAATAGGCTTTGTGACTAAGCAATTCATTATCTGTATCAACAATCTTTCCTCCTTTCAGATAATAGGCAATTCCGGTTTTGCGATTGTAGAAGAGTTCTTCTGTGTATAAGGTTGAATTATTGCTTTCGAGTCTTACGTTTGTGTGCAGCTCCGCCAATTTTGTTTCCGCATCATAATGCAAAATATCTGCATAGATCGTTACTGAGTCGTTGGCAATAATCCGCACATTGCGATAGCCGTCAAAAAAGGATTGATCATTCTGCATATGTGCACTGTCGCAATACAATTGTGTCCCTTCATGCTCAAATGCTACATGTCCGATTAAGCGTTGAATATTGACAAATTCTTTGCTGTATATTTGTACATCCGCATTGATAAGCTTGATTTTTGTACTGTCCGACTCTTGTCCTGCTACTATGGACATCAGTGCCAATAAGTATCCGGCGATAATATTTCTCTTCCAATGATTTTTCATAATTCTACAAATGCAAAAGTAGTATAAAACTCATTGCTTAAAAGGTTTTTGTGTGAAGTTTGTTCGGCAGATGGACGACTGACAAATTGGGGTCTGCTACTGTGGAACGAAAATATTCTCTTTGAGAATAAAATAAATGCAAGATTTTTTGGAAAAAACGCTGATTTCTCGTGCATTTTATTATTTATGTATCTATGTAATTCGTTCTTTTTCATCTGTTTGAGAGTTTTTCAGCAAGCCCTAACTAACCTCAAATCCCGAAACTCTTGTTCTACTTTGCAAATATTTCCAAATTTTATCTACCTTTGCACGAAATAAAAAGTGAATATGACGAACAAAAAGAACACTAAAAAACTATTTCTTCTGGATGCAATGGCGCTGATATACAGGGCTTACTATGCTTTTTCAAAAAGTCCACGTATCAATAGCAAGGGACTCAATACTTCTGCGATTTTTGGCTTTGCCAATACTTTATTGGAGCTTTTTAAGAAGGAGAAACCGGATTATCTCGGAGTGGCTTTTGACACACACGCTCCTACGGTGCGTCACGATTCTTTTGCAGACTATAAAGCAAACAGGGAAAAGATGCCCGAAGATTTATCAAAATCCATTCCTTATATTTATGAATTCTTGAAGCGGATGGGTATTCCCATTTTGGAAGTTGATGGTTATGAAGCGGATGATGTGATAGGTACTCTTGCCAAACAAGGTGAGAAGGAGGGGTTTGAAGTATATATGGTGACACCGGACAAGGATTATGGTCAGCTTGTAAGTGACAATATCTTTATGTATAAGCCTGCCCGTATGGGAAATGAAGTGCAAATACTGGGTGTAAAGGAAATTACAGAAAAATGGGACTTGGAGCGACCCGAACAGTTTATCGATATTTTGGGACTCTGGGGTGATGCTGTGGACAATATTCCGGGTATTCCGGGTATCGGAGAAAAACGTGCAAAAGAATTGATAAAAACCTACGGAAGTATCGAAAATCTTATTGCAAATGCTCATCAGCTCAAAGGCAAAATGAAAGAAAATGTCATTCAATATGCCGAACAGGGTTTAAAATCCAAAGATTTGGCAACCATTATCACCGATGTGCCTATCGATTTTGAGGCTCACAAATTGAAATATTCTTCTCCGGACTATGAGGCTCTGAAAGAATTGTTCGCCGAATTGGAATTTAAACAAGTCGAAAATAGATATTTTGAGTTTTTCAAAAAGAAAGACGAAGGAATACAAGGAAGTTTTTTTGCAATTGCAGAAGAGGAAATATCCGGCAAAAAAAGTATCAAAACCGAAAATCCGGAATACATTTTGGTGCAAAATCCGCAAGACCGAAAACGATTGATCAATATCTTGCAAGCACAAAAAGCGTTCTGTTTTGATACGGAGACAACACATATTGACCCCAATCTGGCGGAGTTGGTTGGAATCTCATTCTCCTTTCGAGCAAAGCAAGCCTTTTATGTTCCCTTCCCCGACAATTATGACGCTGCGGTCGGTCTATTATCCGAGTTTAAACCTTTACTGGAAAATCCCGCAATAACCAAAGTGGGGCAAAACCTCAAATATGATATGGACGTACTTCATTGGTATGAAATTGATGTGAAGGGAAAAATCTTTGATACGATGATTGCTCACTATCTGATACGTCCCGAAACGAAACATAATCTCGATGTCTTGGCAATGCATTATCTTGATTATCAGACAGTATCGTATAGCGAGCTTTTTGATCCGAAAGATAAAATAAAGGATATCCGGAAGGTGGATATAGACCATTTAAAAGACTATGCTTGCGAGGATGCGGATATCACTTGGCAATTGAAGGAAATTCTAAGCAAGGAATTGATGAAATATGGCGTGAGTGAGGTATTTGAGAAAATCGAAACGCCGTTGGTTCCGGTATTGACGGCTATCGAAAATACCGGAGTGCGTATAGATGTAGATTATTTAAAAACTCTTTCCGGCGAAGCCCAAAATGATATTGAGTCCCTGGAAAATGAGATTTACCGCTTGGCGGGTGAAACTTTCAATATCGCTTCGCCCAAGCAATTGGGAATTATTCTTTTTGAAAAATTGAAAATTACGGACAAACCCAAATTGACAAAAACGAAACAGTATTCGACCGGCGAAGAAATATTGGTGAAACTCAAAGATAAGCATTCTATCGTTGAAGCTGTCTTGGAATATCGTGGGCTGGCGAAGCTCAAATCAACTTACCTTGATGCCCTCCCAAAATTGATTAATCCACGTACAGGAAAGATTCATACTTCATACAATCAGGCAGTTACCGCTACCGGAAGGCTTAGCTCAAACAATCCCAACCTCCAAAATATTCCGGTACGAACCGGACGCGGAAGGAAGATTCGCAAGGCTTTTATTCCTTCGGATAAAGGGAAAATATTGTTGGCTGCTGATTATTCGCAGATTGAATTGAGGATTTTTGCCTCTATGAGCGAAGAACCCAATATGATCAAGGCTTTTAATCAAGGAATTGATATTCATAGGGCAACTGCAGCACGCGTTTTTGGTATTGACGTGCAAGAGGTCTCAAAAGAGCAAAGAAGTAAAGCCAAGATGGTGAATTTTGGAATTATTTATGGAATTTCCGCTTTCGGTTTAGCCGACAGGTTAAACATTTCCCGCAAGGAAGCAAAGATTATCATGGAGCAATATTTTGAAAAATACCCCGGTATCAAAGATTATATGAATCATTCGATTGAATTTGCCAAAGAACACGGATACGTGGAAACTTTGCTCGGCAGAAGACGCTATTTGAGGGATATTAATTCTGCCAATTCGATTGTACGAAATTTTGCGGAACGCAATGCCATTAATGCTCCGGTTCAAGGTTCGGCAGCGGATATGATCAAAATTGCTATGAATAAGGTGTATGCCGAGCTTCGCTCAAATGGGCTGAAAAGCAGGATGATAATGCAGGTTCATGATGAATTGGTCTTGGATGTCGTGCGGGAAGAGGCGAAGCAGGTCCGGAAGATTGTCAATCACTCTATGGTCAATGCTTTGCCCCTCAAAGTACCCGTAATTGTTGATATGAAATTGGGTGAAAATTGGTTGGAAGCGCATTAGTGTTTCTTGAAACATTTATCCTGAAGTTTCGGGACTCCCTCATTTCAAACACTCAGCGGAAGTTCTTGCCCAATGACAAAAAATGAAAAGAATGATCTTATGAACACAAAAGTTCTAATGAAAAAGATGCAGACAAAATGGTCGTCACCTATTCAATATTTTATTCAAACAGATGAAGGAATATTAAATATCAACACATTGATAGGCAAACATATATCTTTCGTCCTTGTGGATTCTATATGCCTTTCTTGCGGGGAGCATCGGGATATTTTCGCACAAGGTTTTTGCAAAAATTGTTTTTTTACAGTGCCCGAAGCCGGACAATGGATTATGAAACCCGAATTGTGTACGGCACATCTTGATATCGAAGATCGTGATCTGAAATATGAGAAGGAAGTACAATTGCAAGACCATTTTGTTTATCTTGCAAAGACAAGTGCCATCAAAGTTGGTGTGACGCGTCACAATCAGATTCCTTTTCGTTGGATTGACCAAGGAGCGGATGAGGCTACTCCTATTCTGAAAACCCCCAATCGCTACCTTGCCGGAAAAGCAGAAGTTGTTTTGAAACAATATCTTACAGATAAAACATCATGGCAAAAAATGCTCAAAGGTATTTCTACTTCTAAGGAATTGATAGACACAAAAAATGAAATAAAGAAGTATATTCCCGATGAACTATTGGCGTATTGGATAGAGGAAAATAAGCTTACATATTTGGATTTTCCAATTGAAAAATATCCCGAAAAAGTAAAAAGCATAAATTTGTCCAAACTGCATACTTTTGAAGGAAAATTGGAAGGCATCAAAGGACAATACTTAGTTTTTGAAGGAGGAAAAGTTATGAATGTGAGAAGTCATTCGGGATATGTAGTAGAGTGGAAATTTTAGATGTGCCAATTTATATTTCTGTGTAATTCATTCTTTTTCACCTGTTTGAGAGTTTTTTTAGCATACCCTAAATAGGGTCTGCTGAAAATCACAGAAGTGCCTTCATTTTTTAATTTGTGAGAGGGCAGAGCTTAAGAAAATGTCCTGTGGACATTTTTAGCGAATGAGCCAGCTTGCCGCGTTGGCAATGTATATACTTTGAATTGAACAAGTTAGAAAAGGGAG
>CAZLTF010000399.1:0-1900 GCA_964562195.1 uncultured Bacteroidales bacterium
TTATGAATTGATGGGAGATGCCAATCTGATCAATCGCGAAGTGGAAATGTATCATCAAGTCAAAAAATCCAAGATCATCAGCCTTGCACGACAATTATTCAAAAAGGAAAACACCTCAATACTATATTATTATGGGAGAAATACTAAATAGAAAACTGCCGCCACCTATCAACAATTGGAACGAACCACTTCACCTTTTTGTAGAGGAAGTGAAGCTGGACAATGGTGTCATTATCCACCTCGTAGAAACCGGAACTCAGGAATTGATGAAAATACAAGGTCTGTTTCCGGGTGGGGTAAGGTATCAAAACAAGCCATTTGTAGCCAAATTTACCAATGCCCTTTTCGCCGAAGGAAGCAAAAAATATTCTGCAAAGGAAATTGCCGAAGCCGTCGATAGATATGGAGCATATTTCAATAATTCTACGGGAATGGATACCGGAAATATCAGTTTCTATATCTTGAATAAGCACTTTCCCAAAATGATGCCTATCGTGGAAGATGTGATCAAAAATCCCGTTTTCCCCGCTGAAGAAGTAGAAATATACAAAAATAATAGCATCCAAGACTTTCTGGTAAAACAAGAAAAAGTTGATTTCCTCGCAAAACGTTGGTTTCACCGGCAACTCTATGGCGAGAATCATCCCTACGGTAAAATAGGAAAAATCACTGATTTTGAAAATATTCGTGTTGAGGATTTGGTCGATTTTCATAAACAAAATTATTCTTTATCTGCTTGCAAAATTATTGCTGTTGGCAAAATCCCCAAGAACTTTGTACACTTGTTTAACCGTTATTTCGGACAAGAACCGGTAAATGCATTCAAGGAAGCAGCTCCCTTGTCAATGCAAGAGCTGCCGTCTCCCAAAAAAGAATTTGTGAGCAAAGAGAAGGCTTTACAATCCGCTATCTATGTAGGAAAAGTATTGTTTAATCGCAAGCATCCTGACTATTTTGATTTTAATATAATGAATACTATTTTGGGGGGCTATTTCGGCTCACGCCTAATGAAAAATATTCGGGAAGACAAAGCCTATACCTATGGCATCGGTTCGCGTCTAACTTCCCATCATAGCGCCGGAACATTCAGCATCTCGGCTCAAGTAGGTTCCAAGTTTACACGCCTTGCCTTGCAGGAAATATACCGAGAAATCGAGATTATGCAGCACGATTTAGTACCGGATGAAGAATTGACGACCGTTCGCAATTATCTCTCAGGACAAGTATTGCAAAGCATGGATGGTCTCTTTTCCATCGCTTCATTGACACGAAATCTGATAGAATATGGATTGGATATTAGCTATATGGAAAACTACCTCCGTCATATTCATTCCATTACTCCCGAACGTATTCGCGAAGTAGCCCGTCAATATCTATCACTTGACAGTTTACACGAATTGGTAGTGGGATAACAGAATTAGTCCGCTTTATAAAATTAAATAGGGTCTGCTAAAAAACTCTTAAACACATGAAAGAGAACAAATTACGTGGATACATAAATAGGGTCTGCTGAAAAACTCTCAAACAGGTGAAAAAAGAATGAGTTACGTAGATACATCAATAATAAAGTGCAAGGAAAATCAGAGTTTTCTCCAAAAAATCTTGCATTTATTTTATTCTCAAAGAGGATGTTTTCGTTCCACAGAAGCACCTCCCTTTTCTAACTTGTTCAATTCGAAGTATATACATACATCATCATTTCACAAATTAAAAAATGAAGGCACTTCTATGATTTTCAGCAGACCCTAAATAATAAAATGCACGAGAAATCAGCATTTTTTCCAAAAAATCTTGCATTTATTTTATTCTTAAAGAGGGAGTTTTTCGTTCCACAGAAGCACCTCCCTTTTCTAACCGGTGTCAAATCAGGTATATTAGGTCGTATAAGTTGCAGAAAATA
>CAZLTF010000400.1:0-1597 GCA_964562195.1 uncultured Bacteroidales bacterium
CTTGACATATATAATGGAAAAAAATGACGGGAGCCTCTATAATATAATGCACGGAGTGCCTGGAAACAGTTATGGATATTTTCGTTTTACAAAATGTTTTGTTTGGGGAAAATATTATAAACATTTCTATATCAAACACAAAGCGGAACCCAATCAATTTATAGTTAGTGGAAGCATCTTCCATCATGCAATATTAAATCAAAAAAACATTCCTGCAAAATCGCCTGACATTGATATACTATATGCCATGGATGGTGACGTAACAGGTTATAAAGAAGTTTTTTCCGTATTAGAAAAACTTTCCCAACAATATCGGATTCGCATTAAACAGCACCCAAGATACAAAACTGTTGTTCCAAATACTTTAAAAGAAACTGATGCCGACATTATTACGGCCATACGAATGAGCCGTTTGGTAATTGGTCATTTCACGACAGCCTTATTGGATGCCTCAGTATTGAAAATCAATGTTTTATCCTATTTGGGCGGCATGCCCGAAAAGAGAAAATACGTGAACTATTTGACAAACGATCAAATTGCTTTTTCTCCGCCAGAATTAGAAAAAAGAATTTTCGAAACAATGAACAAAAACGATCAAACTGCTCCGGGAAATATTTATTGTGATTTTATCGATATGAAAAAAATTCCTTTGGAGGTTATCGCAAATGAGATTTCTTAAAAGAATATACTATATATTGAAGAGATTTGTTTTTACCACACTTGTAAAGCTCCAAGCAAAAGACTACAAAGACCCGTTATATGTAAATGGATATTCACGTGTCACGAAACACACAATTCTCGGAAAAAATGTAAGCTTTAACGGAATGCATATAGGCGGCTGTGGAAATGTGACGATTGGCAACAATTTTCACTCCGGAATAGGGTGTATGATGATAACGCAGAATCATAATTACGACCATGGGAACAAAATTCCTTACGATGAAAAATACATTTGCAAAGATATTGTCATTGAAGACAATGTTTGGATCGGCCACAGGGTTATCATTTTAGGGGGTGTAACGATCGGCGAAGGCGCAATCATACAAGCTGGAAGTGTCGTTGTAAAAGATATACCCAAATACGCAATTGCCGGCGGCCATCCGGCTCAAGTGTTTAAATACAGGAATATCGATCATTATGAAAAATTAAAAAAATTAAAAAAATTTCATTAGGAAAAACGAATGAAACCTTTTATCTCCATTGTTGTTCCTGTACTCAATGAAGAAAAATATATACAGAAATGTCTAAATTCAATTTTGGATTCTAGTTATCCTAAAAGCAAGATAGAAATACTTGTCATAGATGGAAATAGCTCTGACCGCACAATAGAAATTGTTGAAAAATTCATAAAAAAACATGATTTTATCACATTGATTGAAAATCAAAAGAAAATTGTTCCTGCCGCAATGAATATCGGCATACAAAAAGCCAAAGGAGCCTGTATTATACGTCTTGACGCACACGCAGAATATCCTCCGGATTATTTGGAAAAACTTATCTTTTGGCAAAAAAAGCTACATGCAGACAATGTGGGAGGAATTATCGAAACCAGGACAACAGGGACTGGGGCCACGGCCATGGCCATTGTCAACGTATT
>CAZLTF010000401.1:0-1876 GCA_964562195.1 uncultured Bacteroidales bacterium
AATCTTTGGCTTGAATACACTCACCCCAGGGAATATATTGATATTGCCCGAAAATTGAAAGAATCTAAGAAGAAGCAAGATGCCTATATTCAGGAGTTTATACGTCCGATCGAACAAGAATTATACAGGCGGAAATTTGATTTCACAATCAAAAGCAGAACAAAATCAATATATTCGATATGGCGTAAAATAAAGACCAAAAATGTCTCTTTTGAAGAAGTTTATGATCTGTTTGCTATACGGATTATCCTGAATAGCAAAGGCAAGAAGGAAAAGACGGACTGTTGGCGTGCTTATAGTATTGTTACGGATATTTATACTCCCGAACCAAGACGTTTGCGGGATTGGATTTCCAATCCCAAAGCGAGTGGATATGAATCCTTGCATACTACGGTTCTCGGTTCTGCCAATAGATGGGTAGAGGTGCAGATACGCACCAAACGGATGGATGATATTGCCGAAAATGGTTTGGCTGCCCACTGGATATATAAAGAGGGAGGTAAAAAAAAGGAGCAAGAACGTTGGTTGGGAAATATGAAAAGCCTTCTTGTCAAAGCCGCAGACTCAAAAGAAGGTCTTCCGGAAGACCAAAAAATGGGTATGGACTCCAAAGAGGTATTTGTCTTTACTCCCGAAGGAGATTTAAAAAAATTGCCCAAAGGATCAAGTGTTTTGGATTTTGCTTATAGCATTCATACCAGTCTCGGTGAGATGTGTACCGGCGCAAGAATAAATAATAAACATGTGCCTATTCGCTATAAATTGCAAAGCGGCGACAGGGTAGAGATAATCACTTCCAAAAATCAATCCCCCAGTCTGGATTGGCTCAACTATACAGCCACTCCAAGAGCCAAAGCAAAGATCAAAAGAGCATTGAATGAAGAGAAATTGCGCGAAGCGGAGTTTGGAAAAGAACTTTTGAGACGGCGATTGAAAAATAATAAAATTCAACTGGATGATGTGCTGATCAATCGACTTGTCAAGGAATATAAACTCACCTCTTCTACCGACCTTTACTATTTTATTGCTCTCGAAAAGATTGATATAAAGGATATTAAACAGAAGTTGGAAATTAAGGATACGGTCATCAAAAACACCCCAGAGCGTTCTGGTGTTGCCAAAGATGAACAGGAGGTAGAGGATGCTTTTATGATCGGTGATGCGGATATCAACAATCTGGGATTTGAATTGGCAAACTGTTGCAAACCGGTCTCGGGAGATGCTGTTTTTGGTTTTGTGACAGTGGGAAAAGGAATTGTGATTCATCGCGTAGATTGTCCCAATGCCGCACAATTGCTCAATAAATATCAATACCGTGTCGTCGATGTAAAATGGAGAAAGACGGATGAAAATCGAACCTATCTTACTACACTTAACATCTTTGGACTGGATGGAATCGGAATACTTAGCAAAATCACCGATGTTATCTCAAAAAATCTTCGTGTCAATATGCAGAATATGTGGCTGGATGCCAAAAAAGAAGGGGTGTTTGTAGGACATTTTACCGTCTCGGTAAAAGATAAAAAACATCTGGATAATCTGATGTTTCAGCTTCGCAAAATTCAAGGCGTCAAAAAAGTAAAAAGAGAAGTATTTATTGAAAACTGAAAATATCCAAAGGATGTTTTTTGTGGTGGTTGATTTTCTAAGAACCACTTTTCTTATTTGCCTTAAATCCATAAGTATCTTCTACTGCAATGCCAAACTGCCCGCCACTATTGGCAATGCACACAAAAACCTACTCACCATAAGCAGTGCTATGTTTCCATTGCTGTTTTCTACGCTATACCAATATTGACACATACTTCGACTCTGCTTAGCACATTGCATTTTGACTTTTCGCAAAAAACATACCTGGGGATGTAAGATTTAAAAA
>CAZLTF010000402.1:0-2489 GCA_964562195.1 uncultured Bacteroidales bacterium
AGATGAAGGAACTAGCATCTGGCACTTTTCGCATGTTCAAAGCGGTACAAAAATCGGAAAGAAATGTACCCTCGGACAGAATGTAAACATTGGCAATAATGTAACTATTGGCAATGGAGTAAAGATCCAAAACAATGTATCCGTTTATGAAGGAGTGGAACTGGAAGATTATGTCTTCTGCGGACCCTCTATGGTGTTCACCAATGTACTAAACCCACGTAGCGAATTTCCACAAAGAGGCTCGGAATTTTATCTAAAGACCGTTGTCAAAAAAAGTGCCTCTTTGGGTGCAAACTCGACTATCGTCTGTGGACATGATGTCGGGAAATATGCTTTCGTCGGTGCCGGTGCGGTAGTTACCAAAACCGTACCCGATTATGGAATGGTGTATGGCAATCCCGCAAAACTCAAAGCATGGGTATGTGCTTGCGGACAAGAGAAGTTAGATATGAGCATTGACAAACATTCACACGAAACTGCTGAATGTCCGAAATGTGGAAGAAAATACGAAAAAAACGGATTGATAGTAAAAGAAATTTAAGATATGCAATTTATAGATTTAATGGCTCAACAAGCCAGAATAAAAGATAAAATCGACGCACGCATTCAAGACGTGTTGTCACACGGAAAATATATTTTAGGACCCGAAGTGAAAGAATTGGAAACCGCACTGGCGGAATATGTCGGCGTAAAACACGCTGTAGGTGTATCCAGTGGTACCGATGCACTGCTGATGCCTTTGATGGCTTATGACATAGGACCCGGAGATGCGGTATTTTGCCCCACTTTCACATTCATTGCTACGGCAGAAGTAGTACAACTATTGGGTGCAACCCCAGTATTCGTGGACATTGATGCCGACTCCTTCAATATGGACGTTGCAAAACTGGAAGAAGCAATCACCAAAGTAAAGGAAGAAGGAAAATTGACACCCAAAGCAATCATCCCCGTGGATCTATTTGGTCAACCCGCAGACTATGATGAGATTATGGCTCTATCCGAAAAATACAAGCTGATTGTATTGGAAGATGCTGCACAAGGTTTCGGCGGTGAAATTCGAGGCAAAATGGCAGGCTCATTTGCACACGTTGCAGGCACCAGCTTTTTCCCTGCCAAACCATTGGGCACATACGGCGACGGTGGTATGGTATTTACCGATGATACCGATATCTATGAAAAACTACTGTCAATCCGTGTTCACGGGAAAAACAAAGATGATAAATATGATAATATACGGGTCGGAGTAAATGGCCGTATCGATACACTGATGGCTGCCATTCTTCTACCCAAATTTGAAATCTTCCCCGAAGAAATTCAATTGCGTCAAATCGTTGCCGACCGCTACAATAAAGGATTAAAAGACGTAGTAAAAACACCTTACGTCGCTGAATATAAATTGTCCGCATGGGCACAATACACCCTCGTACACCCCAAAAGAGACAAAGTAATCGAAGGAATAAAATCAGAAGGAATTCCTGTCGCCGTTTACTACCCCAAGCCATTGCACCTGCAGAGTGCATTCGCTCATCTGGGATACAAAGAAGGAGACTTTCCTGTCAGTGAAGCAATGTCGCAACAAGTATTTAGCTTGCCTATGCATCCTTATTTGACAGAGGAAGATCAAAACAACGTAATTCAAATTGTAAGAAAATATTGTTAAAACTTAAAATAATGGGAATTTATACTAAATTAAAAGACAAAGATGCAAAACTATCCCTTATTGGATTGGGTTATGTCGGATTGCCAATTGCATTGGAATTCGCCAAGCACATTTCAGTAGTCGGATTTGACATCAATGAAACACGGGTAGAAATGATGCGCAATAGCATTGACCCGAGTGAAGAATTAACAGCCGAAGCATTTGAGGGGGCAGACATTGAATTTACTGCCAAGCCCGAAGACTTAGCAAAAGCCTCTTTTCATATCGTAGCTGTGCCCACTCCTATCGATAGTCACAATAAACCGGATTTAACTCCATTGTTATCCGCAACGAGAATGCTCGGTAAGCAATTGAAAAAAGGAGACTACGTTGTCTATGAATCAACAGTATATCCGGGAGCTACCGAAGAAGACTGCATTCCGTTATTGGAAGAAATGTCAGGATTGAAATACAAAGAGGACTTCAAGGTAGGCTATTCCC
Organism: uncultured Bacteroidales bacterium; assembly: GCA_964562195.1. Classification (GTDB taxonomy): domain Bacteria; phylum Bacteroidota; class Bacteroidia; order Bacteroidales; family S143-32; genus S143-32. The sequence goes on from CAZLTF010000402.1 coordinate 2,141, forward strand.
CCGAAAGAATCAATCCGGGCGATGAAGTACATACCTTAGCCACGATCAAAAAAATTGTCTCCGGTTGTGATGCCGAATCATTGGACGAAATTGCAAAAACCTACGAGATAGTAGTGAAAGCCGGCGTACATCGCGCTCCGGAAATGAAAGTGGCAGAAGCGGCAAAAGTAATCGAAAACACACAACGTGATGTCAATATTGCATTTATGAACGAACTTTCCATCATCTTCAACCGTATGGGAATCAACACATTTGACGTGTTGGAAGCCGCCGGTACGAAATGGAATTTCTTGAATTTTTATCCCGGACTCGTGGGCGGACATTGCATCGGTGTAGATCCTTATTATCT
>CAZLTF010000403.1:0-2200 GCA_964562195.1 uncultured Bacteroidales bacterium
CCGACATCCATAGCCGCTGCAAGGTTAGCAGAAATCTGATCATCATCGGTGACACCATATCCACTCTGGACAATTCCGGGTAAGGTCCACATTCCATAAATATGATTGTCATTGACATCCGAGTTATCCCCATTCAAAAAGGCACCGTTGGAGCTGATTTGATCTTCATTTTCCCAGTTTCCTTCTTTATCCGGATATAATCCGTAAATCTGTTTTGTGTAGTTTGCAATATATGGATTGAAAATAGCAGTAGCATCATCAAGCTCATAAGTGATATCATGATCCCAACTATTCAATTTCATCATATACAATTCATCATCGTATTCAAAAGTGCTTTCTTTTTCGACTTTAAAGCTTCCTAAATAACCGTATTTGAAAATGTCGTCTTTGAAATCAGGGTCATAATATTTATTGTCTATCTTTGTGTAGTCTGCTTGAATCGTATAATATACGTTTTTGATCAAAGAATTTTTATTAGGATCAGTCGGAAAACGTTGTGTGAAACGTCCGAAAACACGCCAAGTCTTATTCACAAATTCCGTATTTCTATCGCTATTGAACATAGAACTGTTAAAATCCGAATAATTACCGGTAGCGTAATTATATTGTCCACCAAATGTCAAGTTGGTATTATCTGATATCTTCACATCCAGCTTGGCAGATACATTTGCTCCCATACGAGCGGTGTTGGGAGTAATTTTGCTTAGTTTCAAATCACTTTTACGGACAAATTCTCCATTGCGGTATGTACCTCCTGTCAGCTCACCGGTCGGACGGAGGGGGGTTTGACGCAATGCTTTGAGAGTACTATCATTGGCGACCCAAGTACCGAAGGCAGAAGGTCTTCCGTCTTTCCGGTAATAGAGATCTCCTGCTAAGAAATATCCGAAAATAGCCGTATTTTTATCTTTCCCCTTGATGATTGGTCCCATCATACTGAATCCCAGTCGATTGTTACCATAAGCATCTGTCAACTCCGATGATTCCAGTTCTAATCCTCCGCCAAATTCACGGGATGCTCCTTTTGTCGTGACATTAATCACACCACCACGAGCATCTCCGTATTGAGCCGGAGTACCTCCTAATATGAGAGATACCTGATCAATAGCGCTTTGAGGTAAGCTTGAAGATCCTAACACACGAATACCATCAATATAGGTGACTGTCGCATCTGTTCTAGCTCCACGAATACTACCTACTTCACCATCGTCGGAAATAACACCACCGCTGGTAGCTACAATACCTCCGACCGAGCGGACTGCCATATTTTTGATATCTTCAGCTGTTTTAGTCACATTGGAAACCGTATTGTCTTTATCTATCAACGGAACTTCAAAACTCTCAACCGTAAATGTTTCCAGCTGGACATCGGATGACTCCATCGAAATATTCAAAAACCGAGTCTGATCGGCACTGACAAGTACACCTTTGATTCTTTTGTTTGCATAACCGATTACGGTTATTTCCAGATCATAGGTACCCGGAGCCAGGGGCTTGACCATATACATTCCGTCAAAATCAGTAGATGCTCCATTGACCATAGAACCTCCTTGCTTCACAGCAACATTTGCAAATGGTATTGCTTCTTTTGTACCTGCATCAATAACCTTCCCTTTCAACGCTCCCGCTTGTCCGAAAACAAACACAGAAGAAGCCAAAACGAGGGTAAATGTAAATAGTAATTTTCTCAACATAATTGTTAATTTTATTTAAACATCCTTAATATTCCTTAAAAGTGTGTAAAATTAGTTTTTTTTTTAACTGAAAAGCAAGAAAACATTGATAATTTGTAAAAATTAAAAAAAAAGCCTACACCTTCATCTATTATCGACTATCATTCAGTATGTTACGACTGCCATTATCAAAAAAATATTTCTGTATTTATTCGTATTTTATATATTTTCCCTACTCAACCGGCTTCAAAATCGGATAAAAAACTGCCAATTATCATCCAAAAAATGAATTGAAAGGAGGTATTATTTCAATACTCAATCATCATTTTTTCCTTTCAGGAATCTCGAAGAAAAGTTTTCTTTTTCAGTTTCAATACGCAAAAAATACACTCCATTTTTCAAATCATCGACCGGAATAATTTTTCCGGTAATTGTCGCCGATTTCACACATTCACCCAAGCTATTGAAAATGGAGGCGTTCATTGTCTTCACTTCCGAATTCAATTTCAGCTGTAGCTCATTCTCTA
>CAZLTF010000404.1:0-1632 GCA_964562195.1 uncultured Bacteroidales bacterium
ACGCCTCTACGAACTTCAAAGCACAAAGGATTATTGACTTTGCTACCGCAATGAAAACCGAAATTGAGAACGAAATACCTGCTCACATCGAATTATGGAAAGACTCCATCTCTCCGGATGGAACATGTATCCAATCCGTCGAAGAATGGCATCAAACATTTGACCAAATAGCCTTGTATGCAAACAATAGATGGAATAGCATACGACAGGATGTCATTGAAGAATTGGATCTGAGTGGCGATTATTATCTGACCACAAATACTACAAATGGAAAAATAAAAGTGTATGCCGTAGAATTGGATACAGCTTATCAATCAAACCAATTTTTTAGTGGAGTTCCGATTCTTTTTACCGCTATTCCGGACTTGGGATATCGTTTTAGCCATTGGAGCGGAGCTTCCAATTCTACAAATCCACAAATCAAAAAAACCTTTTCGGAAGACACCGAATTAACGGCTGTCTTTGTGCCCGATGACAGAAGTGTACTTCCTCTTACAGTCACAGGACTTGATACCCTTTTCTATGCACAATCTCCCTACATCGGATATGACCATCTGACGATCGAAAACAATGGCTCACTCTTCATCGAAGCCGGAGTTGAAATCTATATGCCTCAGGATAAAAACATCTATGTATATGGACAACTTTATATCGACGGCAGCGAAGAACTTCCCGTAAAAATAGATGTCAATAAAGAAACCGGAGCAAAACAATGGGGTGTATTATACTTTGAAAATACTGCCTCTGCTTCAACATTAAATTATGTATCAATACAAAACACAAGCACAGGAACAGAGCCGGCAATACAAAAAGCAGCCATTTCGGCTTTCGGAAGCGATCTGATATGCGACCACCTTATCATTTCCGGATGTTATCAACCTATGTATTCCGAATACGGCAATATATTTATCAAAAACAGTAAACTATCTTGTCATTATACATGCGACAATATCAATGTTAAATATGCCGACACGGCAATTATTGAAAATTGTGAATTTGCAGGAAGCAATGCCCCTGATACCGACGGAATTGATTTGGATGCTGTCAGCTATGGAATTATCCGCAATAATGTGATCTACGGATTCAACGGTTTCAACTGCGATGGAATCGACATTGGAGAATCTGCAAGTAATATTTTCATAGAGAATAATAAAATATACAATTGTTCGGACAAAGGAGTTTCGGTAGGTCAAGGCTCAATTGTATTTCTAAAAAACAATCTCATCTACAATTGCAATATGGGCGTAGGTGTGAAAGATTTTTCATCCACCGCCAATATTGACAAAAATACCTTCTATAATAATGATTATGGAGTGGCATGCTTCGAGAAAAATTACAACGCCGGCGGAGGAAATGCACAAATAAAAAACACGATTATCTCCGGCAGCCGTATCTCTTCCGTATTTGTAGATGCACTCTCCTCCGTCGAAATATCTTACAGTTGTTCGGATACGGATTCTCTCGAAGGTATGCACAATATTCTCAACGATCCACTTTTTGAAGACCTTTTATCAATGAAATTCTCATTGGCAAACAATTCCCCATGCATTGATGCCGGAGACCCCGGTTCTCCCCTTGATGAAGATGGAAGTATCACAGATATGGGAGCTGTGTTCAACGCCTCCCTTAGCA
>CAZLTF010000405.1:0-2868 GCA_964562195.1 uncultured Bacteroidales bacterium
TGATGAATATTGGGATTTTATTGGAGGAGAAGGAACATTTTCCGAACTTTTAAAAACTTTTGATGAAGTTGGCAAACAGTTTAAAGAACGATTAAATCAAAAATTTAAGGATATAGCAAAAGAAAAATTAGATTCATATTAGCCTATTTTGCAGTTGAGTTTGCAATTGGCCAATGCTAACCGCACAAGCCAATAATTGCCGAAGAGTATTGCTTGCCAATGCTATCAGCAGAACGGAACATAAAGTACGAAAATCTAATAAACAAATCACAAGCATCACAAGCACCCGGCATCAAATCCCGAATCGGAAAGATTATCTTCCTCTCGGGAAGTTTTGAATCAAGATGGAAATTTATTCGTTTTATGAAACGAAATCTCCACTTCTAATTGTTTTACTTTTATTACGAAGCCTTTTTTCTGCTGTCATTGAATTTTCACTCTTTTTCCGAAAAAAACTACGCAATACCATTTCTTGCCATCAAGAGAATAGCTTTTACGGTCGTGAACAGACCCATGAGCATTCGCCAATACGGTTTAGTACGAAGGTTTGTAGTTTATTTTTCTCATTCTCAGGCTTTTGGGTGTTATTTCGAGATATTCATCATCACGAATATATTCCATTGCTTCTTCGAGTGAGAAATTGATTTTGGGAGCCAACTTAACATTTTCATCGGTTCCAGAGGCGCGCATATTGGTAAGTTTTTTACCTTTAATCACGTTTACATCAATATCTTTTTGTCTTGTATTTTCGCCGATCACTTGTCCTTTGTAAACTTCTTCTCCGGGTTCGATAAAGAATTTGCCTCTGTCTTGCAGGCGGTTTAATGAGAATGCGAGTGCTTTGCCGGTTTCCATGGAAATGAGCGCTCCTTTGTTTTTGGGAGGGAGTTCACTTTTGGCAGGGGCATAGGCTCTGAAACGGTGGTTCATCACGGCGGTGCCTGCCGTAGCGGTCATCATCACATTGCGAAGACCGATAAGACCTCTCGAACTAATATCAAATTCCAAATGCTGTACATCTCCTTTGGGTTCCATAATCAGGAGGTCACCTTTTCTTTGGGTTACCAATTCGATCACTTTGCCTGAAAATTCTTCGGGAACATCGACTACCAGAGTCTCATAAGGTTCTTCGATTATTCCTTGCACATCTTTGAAAATCACTTTGGGTCTTCCTACTTGCAATTCGTATCCTTCGCGTCGCATTGTTTCTATCAGTATGGACAAATGAAGGATTCCTCTTCCGTAAACGTTAAATTTCTCTTCGGACTCGGTAACTTGTACACGCAAAGCAAGGTTTTTTTCGGTTTCTTTCATCAGACGTTCACGAATACGTTGTGAAGTGACGAGTTTTCCCTCTTTTCCGAAAAACGGGGAGTTGTTTATCGTGAAGAGCATACTCATTGTAGGTTCATCAATGGAGATTCGCGCCAGTGCGACCGGATGTTCAAAGTCGGCTATTGTGTCTCCAATCTCAAAGTCATCAAGTCCTACAACGGCACAAATATCTCCGCTCCTCACGCTTTCCACTTTTTCTTTTCCCAATCCGGTAAAAACATAAAGCTCTTTGACTTTTGATTTTTTGATCGAACCGTTTCGTTTCATCAAGGCTATTTCTTCGCCTTGATGGATGTCACCTCTAAATACCCTGCCAATGGCGATTCTGCCTACGAAACTTGAAAAATCCAAAGAGGTGATTTGCATTTGCAACGGACCTTCTTTGTAGGGTGCTTCCGGAATTTGGTCGATGATCACATCCAAGAGGTCTTGAATATTGTTTTTCACATCTCTCCAGTCGCAACTCATCCAGCCCTGTTTGGCGGAGCCGTAAACAGTTTTGAAATCCAACTGGTCTTCGGAGGCATTCAGATTAAACATCAGATCAAATACCGATTCTTGCACTTCCTCCGGTTTGCAATTGTCTTTATCTACTTTATTGACAACAACAATAGGTTTTAATCCTAGTTCCAAAGCTTTTCCAAGTACAAATCTGGTTTGAGGCATAGGACCTTCAAAGGCATCTACTAAAAGTAGTACGCCATCTGCCATTTTTAATACTCTTTCTACTTCACCTCCAAAATCGGCGTGTCCAGGAGTATCAATTATATTTATTTTAACATCTTTATAATTTACGGATACATTTTTTGAGAGAATTGTTATACCTCTTTCTCTTTCCAGGTCATTACTATCAAGTATCAGGTCTTTAACTTCTTTTCTTGTATCTACTAATTTACTTTCGTGGATAATTTTATCGACTAGTGTTGTTTTCCCATGATCGACATGGGCTATTATTGCTACATTTCTTATAGATTGCATTATGTATATTTATTTAAAAAAGAAAAACAACTTACGTGAAAGTTGCTTTTTAAAATGTATTTATTCAAAAACGGCTGCAAAGGTCTAATAATTTTTGTAATTTAAGCTATTAATGACTTCTTTTATATGATATTTATGTCATTTCAACAAATAAGTATGAGTTATTTGTATTTTTTTTAAGGAAAACGGATAAATTTTGTTTATTACTAAAATAAAAAAGGGAAAATAAGTATTAAAAAAAATCAATAACATATAATAAATATTCATAATTTAATTAAATTTGCAGCTTATATATAATTTATAAGGAATTGATGACGTTTAATGCGTATTAATAAATAAAATATTAAGTAAAAATAAAACTATGAGCCAGTTAATGTTTTTTTTAGTGCCTCAGGCACAAGAGTCTGAAGAAGTAAAACAGAGTATTCTTGATTTGATCATGAAAGGTGGTCCAATGGGTGTTGCAATTGTTGGAATATTGATTGTATTATCTGTAATAGCTTTATATATTTTTATTGAAAGAGTAATGACAATCAAAAAGGCCGGAAAAGTAGA
>CAZLTF010000406.1:0-3097 GCA_964562195.1 uncultured Bacteroidales bacterium
GAAGAAAATAAAGTTACACAACATTATTTGAATCAAATTCCTTTCAGGGAAAAGATCAAAAATCGTCTCGAAGAGATATGGAATTATCCCAAATTCGGGACTCCTTTCAAAAAAGGTGAACGTTATTTTTACTACAAAAATGATGGTTTGCAAAATCAATACGTACTGTATGTTTTGGATAGTTTGGATGGTAAAGCGGAAGTTTTGTTAGATCCGAATACTTTGTCTGATGACGGGACTGTGGCTCTCTCGATTATGAGTATTTCCAAAGATGGTAAATATCTGGCTTATGCTATCTCCCGTTCCGGTTCGGATTGGCAAGAGATCTATGTGCGTGAAATAGAAAGTAAAAAAGATCTGGACGACCATGTCGAATGGATGAAATTTTCGGGAATATCGTGGAAAGATAATGGTTTTTATTACAGCCGGTATGATGCTCCCGTAGGAGGAAAAGAGTTTAGCAACAAAAATGAATATCACAAAGTGTATTATCATCGTTTGGGGGATTCTCAAGAAAAAGATGTTTTGATTTATAAAAATGACAAATTTCCACTTCGCAATTATTATGCAGGGACGACCGAAGATGAGACTATGTTGATATTGACGGAATCCGAATCTACCAGCGGGAATTCCCTCTTCGTAAAACGCTACGCGAAGGACCGGAATTTTATTAAAATAGCGGATGGTTTTGACTTTAATTACGATATCATTGACAATCTCGGCAGTCAACTTTTGGTTAAAACCAATGATGGAGCTTCTAAATATCGTCTGGTATTGATTGATCCCGACCACCCTGCAAAAGAAAATTGGAAGGAAATTATTCCCGAAAAAGAAGAAGTTATGGGTAGCCTTACTTTGCTGGGAGGAAAACTGATCGTTAGTTATATGAAAGATGCTTATAGTCAGGCATTTATATATAGTGTGGATGGAAAATTATTGGATGAATTGAAAATGCCGGGCATTGGCACATTCTCCGGTATGAGCGGCAAGAAAGAGGAGACGACAGGCTTTTATTCTTTCACTTCTTTTACTTCTCCTGCGACTATCTATCATTATGATATTGAGACTAATACCTCAAAAGTATATCGTCAATCGGAGATTCTATTTGATTTTGATAAATTTGAAACAAAACAAATATTTTATTCCGGCAAAGACGGTACTAAGATACCGATGTTTATAGTGCATAAGAAAGGAATAAAGATGGACGGAAGCAATCCTACCTTGCTTTATGCTTATGGCGGATTTAATATCAGTCTTACTCCTTCGTTCAGTATCACACGCCTTGTTTTACTCGAGAACGGCTTTGTGTTTGCGATGCCAAATATCAGAGGGGGAGGAGAATATGGGGAAGAATGGCACAAGGCGGGTACGAAGACACAGAAACAAAATGTTTTTGATGATTTTATCGCTGCCGCCGAATATCTTATCGACAAAAAATATACTTCTTCCCGAAAATTGGCAATACAAGGTGGCTCCAACGGGGGACTGCTGATGGGGGCTTGTCTCAGCCAACGTCCTGATTTGTATGGAGTTGTTTTGCCTGCAGTAGGAGTATTGGATATGTTGCGTTATCATAATTTTACCATCGGTTGGGCATGGGCTACCGACTATGGTCGTTCGGACGATTCGAAAGAAATGTTTGAATATCTTTACGGATATTCCCCTTTGCATAATATTCACGATGGTGTTTGTTATCCTGCAACATTGGTGACTACCGGAGATCACGATGACCGTGTCGTGCCGGCACATTCATTTAAATTTATTGCCCGCTTGCAAGCTGCACAAGCTTGCGATAATCCTACGCTGATTCGTATTGCTACAAAAGCCGGACACGGGGCTGGCAAACCAACTTCCAAGATCATCGAGGAATATGCAGATTTATGGAGTTTTACGATGTGGAATTTGGATGTAAAACCCATTTATTAAGACTTTCGTCAAAAGCTGGGATGATGTCTCTCACAGAATAAGAAAGACGCTACAAAATACAAGAAAAAACAGTAGAATTCATAGTAATTCCCCGAAGATTCCTTGATTCAAAAATAAGCGGATTTCAGAATTTTGATGCCGGATAATGCTTCTTGTGATCCTGAATTTGTTATGCGGTTGCATTTGTAAATGCGTGATTTTCAGTAGTTTGAATTACCATTTGGGAGGACGTTTTTCCAAGAATGCCGTCATTCCTTCTTTTCCTTCTTTTCCTTCTCCGAAGAGACTGCCAAATTGATCCGCTTCGTATTCGCTTCCGTCATCAAACTCCATTTCCATACCTTTGCGGGTAACGTCTTTTACTTTTTGGACTGCCAACGGACCTTTGCCGGCTATCAATTTTGCAAATTTAAGTGTCTCTTCGATAAGCTCTTCGGGTTCAAAAACACGTTGAACAAGTCCCATATGAAAGGCTTCATCTGCTTTGATCATTTCGCCACTCATCAGCAGCATCAAAGCATTTCCCATTCCTGTGAGACGTGGGAGTCGCTGTGTTCCGGCGAAGCCGGGAATCAAGCCTAAGTTTACTTCCGGTTGCCCGAAACGTGCTTTGCTACTTGCAAAACGAAAATCACAAGCCATCGAAAGCTCCATACCACCACCGAGCGCAAATCCGTTGATGGCAGCGATGATGGGTTTGGGAAACTGCTCCATACTCCGGAAAGTGTTTTGACCGTAGGTCGAAAAATCCCTCCCCTCATTTTCACCTTTGTTTACCATCTCAGCAATATCCGCACCCGCCACGAATGCCTTGCCTTCACCCGTAAGGACTACGACTTTCACCGCTTCATTGTTATACAGCTCTTCCAACATCGCATTCATCTCGTCAAAAAAGCGAGTGTTCAGTGCATTCATCGCCTTGGGACGGCTTATCGTGAGGAGACCGACTCCTTCACTTACTTCTAATCTCAAAATTGTATATTCCATCGTTTGTATTTTTTTGTTGAACTAAATCCTGCCAAACAAAGACAGCTTTTCTTTTCGGCAAAGGTAATGGAAAAATAATTATGAATTGTGAATTTTTTAATGGGGGTTGGTGACTGATGATTGGTGACTGGTGATTGGTGATTGGGGGTTGGGGGTTAGTGACTGGTGATTGGTGGTTAGTGTA
>CAZLTF010000407.1:0-1644 GCA_964562195.1 uncultured Bacteroidales bacterium
TCAAAGATATTGTAAAAACTACCGTTGTAAAGCTTGCACCCGAATATGCAGCAAATACGCATTATTTCAAATCTGCAACAGAGATGGAGCATAGTCCTCTTAAGTCGTGGCTTGCATTTGAAGTATTGGGCATCATGATCGGTGGAATTTTGTCCGGAGCTTTTGCCAGAAGACTTGATCTGAGAATCGAACATTCCCCCAAAATTACTTCCAGGAAACGAATTGTTTTTGCTGTTCTCGGTGGAATTTTGTTCGGAATCGGTTCGCAGCTTGGAAGAGGATGTACCTCCGGAGCGGGACTGAGCGGAATGGCAGTGATGTCTGTTTCGGGATTTCTCGTAGTAGCCGCAATATTTGGCTCCGGCTATATGTTTGCTTGGTTTTTTAGAAAATTATGGATTTAAACACACAACGTATTATGGCACCTGTATTTGAATATGGAAGTGAATGGAATCTTATCGCAGCATTGTTTATCGGCATTGCTTTCGGATGGATCCTTGAGAGAGCCGGCTTTTCTTCCTCGAAGAAGCTCGCCGGAGTGTTTTATGGTTATGACTTTGTCGTCATAAAAGTTTTTTTTACTGCTGCAACTACCGCTGCCGCAGGTTTATTGATATTAAATCAGATGGATGTTCTCTATTTTGAAGATATATGGATGCCTTCGACCTATATCGTTCCCGGTATCTTGGGAGGTGTGATTATGGGATTAGGATTTGTGATGGGCGGATTCTGCCCGGGAACAAGCGTTTGTGCCGCTGCTATCGGAAAATTGGATGCTTGGGCTTTTATCGGTGGTATCACAATAGGAATATTCTTCTATTCATTTACTTTTGAATCTATCTGGGAACCTATTCGCAATAGTACTAAAATCGGAAAAGTAAAAATCGGTGAACTAATCGGAATTTCCGAAGGAATGGCTGTATTTGTTTTTATCCTTTTTGCCCTTTTTTCCTTCTGGCTGGTGGATACCATCAAAAAAAAATACAAAATAAAAGATGTCGATTATTAATATCTCACTCATATTATAAACTGATAATTTCAAAACTTTATTCATATGAAATTTAAAAATATCATTGCTGTATCTATTGCCCTTGTGATTGCTGTCTTTCTCGCTTTCACAGAAGTGCATATTAGAAAAAATTCGGAAATAAAACCCGAACAGTTATTTTTGGATATGATCGAAAGTACCCGTTACTATACGGTAGAGGAAGTAGCCCACCTCATCATCTCTCAAGACCCGTCATTGCAGCTTATCGATGTGAGAGATCCCAAGTATTTTAATAAGTTTACACTAAAAAATGCTATGAATATCCCCCTCAAAGACTTTCTGAAAGAAGAGAACATCGCATATCTGGATCAAGACGTTTACAATACGGTTTTGTTTTCCAATGGAAATTCGGATGCCGATGTCGCTTGGATGTTGGCTACCCGTCTGGGCTATGATAATGTTTTTGTGATGAAAGGCGGATTGAACCAGTGGGTCAATAATATTTTACAACCCAAAGAACACTCTGTAATCTGGGATAGGGTGAGCGACCAACTATATCAATATCGTATGGGAGCAAGTCAGTATTTCGGAGGAAGTGCTCCGGAAAATTCTCCCGCCGAATCTACTTCAAAACCAAAAAAAGTCATCAAAAGACG
>CAZLTF010000408.1:0-1530 GCA_964562195.1 uncultured Bacteroidales bacterium
AGTAGGGTCGAGTCAATGTTTTGTTCACGGAATACAATTCTTCTTCGCTCATTGATAAAATAAAACATCGGTATTCTTTTGCGGGATAAGTTGTAGGCTTCAATGACCTCCGATTTCATACCTTTCAGGTCACTCACATTGAGCCAAGGCAATTGCTGTTTGCGTAGCATAAGTTTCCATACTTTTTCGCTTTGATCCAGCGAGACTGCCATTATTTCAATATTATTCTTTTTGAACAAAGACTCGTATTCCGTTTTCAACTTTTCGTTGAAATGAAGGGATTTTTCGTTCCAGCTTGCCCAAAAATAAATCAGGACTCTCTGTTTTTCATAAGCATAGTGTTTGACCGAATGACGTTCTCCGCTTGTATCCCACAAAACTATATTGGGTGCTCCTTTGCCCGGCTTCAATCTGCGATCCTCATTGTATTCATCAAATTGACTTAAACGTAAATTGCGAACTTTCTCATGAAAATCACCTACCCAATGATTTTCAGGATAATGTGCAAACAAGGAAGTGTCCATCAAATGATAATAGTCAAAATCATCCCGTTCGTCCAAGACCCTCTTCATCCCAAAAGGCTTATTGACAATAATCAGATTGGCAAGAGAACCCGGATTATTTTCGATTTGACCAATGACATATTGCTTTCTCTTCTCAAACATAACTTCAAGCGTGGAATCTATTTTGCCTTTTGCAATAAGGTAATCTTGTTTGCCAAGGTGAGCTTCGCGAACACGAATCAACGAATCACGCTTCCGGTCTTCAAATTTTACATAATTGATAAATTGCTGCAAAACACCGGACTCCTCCGATCCCGACACCTTATAGCTGTCACTAAAATCAGAAACACCGGAAGAAACATCAATATCCTGATTTGCTTTTACAATTAAAAAAATATGCTCCTTCCCGTGGATAAGAACAAAAAAATCCGCCTTCTCAACCCACAATTGAAATTCATTTGCATCTCCTTCACGGAGAACAATCGAATCAAAAGCTACAAAACCTTTATCCGTAATCTTGTTGAGACTTATCATTTCTCCTTCAAGAGCTGGAAAATGAAGATGGATACGGCTGTTTTTTTCTTTCTTCTGATTACACGAAAAAATAACCAAAACACTAATTAACAGAATGCTATATCGAAACATTATTCCCAATTTATTTGACAATCTTTGAATTGACAAAAGTAGTAGAAAAATAAATATCAAGACGATAATATAAGAAATCCCAGAGATGCCTTCGTTTGATGATGAATCAATACAAAGAAAGAACAGAACACAAGGACTATTTCTCCCCTCAAATATTTTTATCTCTAAGCAATTTAACATCTGTTATATCACACATTGTCAACGGTTTTCATTTTTAGAAATACTATTTTTTGAGTTTATAACTTCATTGATCCGGTAATTTTTCAGCAGACCCTAAATACCATTTTGATGAAAAAAGAGTACCAAGACTTAATTAATCATTCAAAGACAAAAATAATTGATTATCTTTGCAAAAAATAAAACGATGAAAATAACTAAACTT
>CAZLTF010000409.1:0-4205 GCA_964562195.1 uncultured Bacteroidales bacterium
AAATCTTCTTGATGCTGGGGAATACTTGAAAGACACCACTTGTTTTGAAGTGTCAGATCAATGGTTGACTTTGTCCCTTCAAAATCATCAATATAGGATACTCCTTCCTTGCCGACAGAGCGATGATGACCGGGGATAAAATGAGCAAACTCTCCATCTACCGCTACGGAAGACTCCTGAGAGGTGCTATAGAAAGGCAACTTATCAATAATTTTGGAGATCATACGGGATTTGGTCTGATAGGCATAATCCATTCCCCAAATGGTGTTGCTAATCGGGTCGTCACCATAATTGACTTTCTGTGTCAGAGGTCTTTCAGACAAATTCATAATAGTAGCACCAAGATGAAAATCATCACTTACATCATAGTCAATATGAGTTCCCATCATACGTTTGGTAATCATATTAAACATATCATTGCTCTCCAATGAAACATTGATCGGCGTACCCGAGTTAAGAATCCCCTCGTTGATAATCCGTACGCGTCCCAAAGTGTAATCGACGGTATAATCTACATTTTCGGTCAAAGCAATACCACCGGCAGTTACTTGCACCGAACCTCTCGGAATGTTCAAAGCATGCAAGTCAATTTCATTTCCCGACTGGGATTTATAATAGCCCGACAATACAAATTTGTTCTTTTCGGTATATCTTCTGGCGGCTGTCTTCGTGAGTGAATACAACTCATCAAAACAATATTTATCTGCCAATTCTGCATCTCCAAGACTATCCAATTTGTTTCTCAAAAAACTACCAAACGGCTCCAACACAGGAAAATAGATTCTTCCTTTTTGAGATTGGATGGTACCTCCATTGGTTTCGGCTTGATCTACGAAATCAAATATCCCGTCGGGATAAGGAGACTGCTGAGCATCCAGATTATCCAGATTAAAAACGTGTAAAAGCGGCACACCTTTTAAGTGCCCTTCTTCAAAATATCCTGCCGGAATACCAGCCTCATCCCCCGAATAAAGGATATTCAAAATAAAATCCTGTGCATTGACCTGATAGGCATTCAAAGAATAAACATTTTTCATCATCAAATCCCACAATGGACTTTTCACCTCAATAGAAGTGCTTCGTAAGAGCTTGACAATAAGCGCATCCTCTCCTACCAATCCTTGGTCAGAAAACTCTCCTACCTGATACACTGTCGAATCTCCTATCACTTGATATTGATATGCTACTGCCAATACCTGATCCGGATTGAGACGCATATTGAGCGAAATAAAACCCAGCTTGGAATTAAATGTAAAATCATTAGGTTCGAGCTTCCTTGCCAGTTCGACCTTCGCAAAATCAGAACCCGGATTCAGACCTTGTCCCTGCAAATAGGCATTGACATTATCCATATTTCTCACTTGTGAAGAATCGATAAGGCTCAACAAATTATTTGCCTTATTGTCCGGCAAGACAGAATAATAACCGGGAGTTTTGTAAAATAAGTCATTACGAAGAATAGCAGCAGTGTCAACCTCACCCAGATCGGTAAAAGCCACGATATTTCTATTCTGTGTTATCGCAGGACCGACATTCGTCACCCAAACTTCAATTTTGGTAATATTCACAGGAGAATTGATCAGACGAAGGTCTTTCAAAGAACGCTCATAATTTCCTCTGAAAAAGTGATTTAGAAAAAAGTGCTTATTTTCTTCATACTCATCCGCATGAATCAAAAATTCGTTGCGCATCCCACCGCCTTCTACCGCTACGGATTTGCTTTCACCCTTTTGCTCCGAAAAAACAGTGGTCACCGTCGTGCGTCCAAATTTCAATTTGGTTTTTATCCCGAATAAGCTTTGACTTCCGGTAATCAATGTACTATTGAGCGGCAAGCTCACATTCCCTGCTTCTATGGACTGGATAATCTCATCTTCGGTGCCCGTATAGCCCAATTTCATTTTATTTTCAAAATTGAAAGTGGCTAATGTATTGTAATTAATGTTAAAACCAATTTTTTCGCCGATACTCGCATGCACATTTACATTTATGTCTTCTTTAAAATCAAAATTTATCTGCCTTCGCAGTCGTTCCGGAATATTGGGGTTGTCCGTCCGGTCTCCACGAAGACCAAATTTCAAAGTTACATCTCCCGAAAGACGAACATCAATAGTATGTCCGCCAAATACTTTATCAAAAGCTTTTCCGCCGACATATATGGAGGGAATTATTCCATTCTTGCTGCCACTACCTGCCGAAGCTGAACGTTCTTTCCAATATTCTCTCAATGATTTGTTCAAATCAATTTTGCGATAATCAATAATATCCAAATAGGTCGGGGTGCGATAATCGATATTCCCGATTTTTGATCTCAGTTTGTACAAACCCGTCTCAGGATCATATTCAGTCTCATTCCGGATACTGTCAGGCTCTCCGAGATACATCGGATTGGCATCCTGTCCTCCGGATAATAAATACGACTCATCCGGCAAGGGATATATCAATGTCGAATCTGTCGAGTCTCCTCCCAAAGCATACTGTGGGGGATATAAAAATTTCCCTTTAACATAAAAATTGTCCGTTGATACAATATTCACATTCCTTCCGGGCACGAAAAATGAATAAAAGACAAAAATGCTTACAAGGGCTAAACTATTTAGTATGAATCTTTTCAGTTTCAATATTTCCTCATTTATAATAATTACCAAACTATGAACATCTTAGAGCACGACTACATATTTTGTAAGGCTTCTTTAATAATTTCTTCTACTGCCAACTCATTTTTTGAGTTTTTTATTACTTTATCTATTGCTTTTGCAGCTTTCAACTTATTAAAACCCAATACTATTAATCCTGATAACGCTTCGTTGCGTTTTGTATTGTGTGAGACTGTAGAAATCTCTGTTTCCACGTAAGTTTTTGATAGTTTATCTTTTAAATCCAAGATAATTCGCTGCGCAGATTTCTTGCCGATTCCTTTTACAGACTCCAAAATACCCGGATTATTCCGGGTGATTGCTTCCAATAATTGGGACGTACTCAATGATGATAAAATCAACATTCCGGTGTTATTGCCAACTCCGGACACGGAAATTAAATGTCTGAACAATTCTCTTTCTTGCCGTTCTGCAAAACCAAACAACTCAAATCCTACCGGCTTAGTAGCCTCATTCTTAATACTATGATGCAAAAAAAGACGAATATTCTCCCGTTCTTTTACCTTCTCAAAAGTATTTAATGATATGCTAATGATATATCCTATACCTCCTGCCATCACCACAAGGTAGGCTGGATGTTTTTCAATCAATCGACCTTCTATAAACTCATACATAATGACAATTCATCACTTGTTATAAACCGCAAAGATACATTTTTTATGAATTGAAAAAATTATTTAATTACTCATTCATAATGGGTCGAAAACGGGCTAATTCCTATTTTGGGGTCTGTTGGTATTTTTCTTAGTGAGATACGGATGTAAAACAACACTATCCCGTAAGCAAAACTCGATAGCCGATGGCATACAGATCGGACAGAAACTGCGGATAAATGTATGACCATACTGTCAGAATAAACGGTAAATTTAAAAAAATCCCATCAAAAAAAAACATTGTCAAGACAAGGTTAATGAACCCGCCTAAACATTTTGCTCCAACGCATTTTTCCTTCCTTCAAACTCCTACCCGGATCGATAGACAACCAGACAAACAAAGGACTGCCGACGATATGATCTTCGGGGACGAATCCCCAATAACGGGAGTCTGCCGAATTGTGACGATTGTCACCCATCATCCAATAATAATCCATTTTTACTTTATATTCCGTTGTCAATTTTCCATTTATATAGACTTGATGATCACGAAGTTCGATATCATTTCCTTCATATACCTTGATCAAGCGCGAATAAAGCGGGTAGGTATCTTCATTCACCGGAATCACATCTCCTTTTTGGGGGATATAAATAGGTCCGTAGTTATCAACATTCCAAGCATACTTGGAACTAAAAGGAAATAAATAATCTTGTACTTCTCCCTTTTTGTGTTCGATGATATGCATGGATTTTACATCCGGTGATTTTGCCAATAGGGCAGCCATTTCTCTGGTCAGAGGAAGTTCCTTTGACTTTTTAAAATGTTGATAATCTTCGGCGGCAATATCCAGTTTAAGGCGTGTTTTGATGTTGATCCCCATAGGAGCATCCACATAATAGTTATATTGCAATCGGGGTGGATCTTCGGTTAATTTTCCATTGATATACACACGCT
>CAZLTF010000410.1:0-7302 GCA_964562195.1 uncultured Bacteroidales bacterium
TTTATTCATCTCTTTTTATTTTCACATCATTTCAACCCTGATCCGGAGATTATTTTATTGTGCGATTAAGCACTTATTCATTTACAATTCAATGCCTTCGCTGTTGTCTTTGACAAATTTCTTTTTCATTTCAATACGAAAACTCGTAAGTTTCTCCTTGATCTCCGGATATTTTAAAGATAAAATCTGTGTTGCCAACATTGCTGCATTATACGAATTATTAATTCCAACGGTGGCTACCGGAATAGATTTGGGCATCTGAACGATAGACAATAAGGCATCCATACCATCCAAAGTGGCGGCTATCGGCACACCAATTACCGGCAAGATTGTTTTGGAAGCAATGACTCCCGGCAGATGGGCTGCCATACCTGCACCGGCGATGATGACTTCTGTTCCTTCTTTTTCCAATCTTTCAATGGTTCTTTCAAGTTCTTCAGGAACTCTGTGAGCGGACAATACCAAGGCTTCAAAAGGAATATCAAATTCTCTGAAACAGTTGGCTGCTCCTTTCATTTTTTCTGTATCGGACTTACTACCGAAGATGATTGCTACTTTCATATCATACTAGTTTATAAACCACATAAAACATAGAAGATCACAGTCCTGCTCAATCCTACGGGAGTCGATTTTTTCTTCTTTGTGTCTTTGTATTTTTTACTGTGATTTTATTATCATTTTTTCAAATTGTTTAAAGAAAATACTCAATACCATTTCTGAAAATGGCTTGTTCTTTTATACCAACGATATTTTTGTAAATATTTTTTTCAAATCGTTCGGAGTGCCCCATTTTTCCAAGGATACGTCCATCGGGAGAGCTAATACCTTCTATTGCAAACATAGAGCCGTTTGGATTGTATTCGCTATCCATTGTAGGATTTCCGCGTAAGTCAGCATATTGAAATGCTACTTGTCCTTTGTCAAAAAGTTCTTTTATCACACTTTGAGGAGCTACAAAGCGTCCTTCTCCGTGGGAAATAGCAAGCTGATGGCTACTACCGACGGGGATATTGCGCAGCCAAGGCGAGAGATTGGAAACCGTACGTGTATTAACAATCCGGGAGATATGTCTGCCAATGGTATTGAAAGTCAGCGTCGGGTCACCGGCTTTGATTTTTTGCACTTTCCCATACGGAAGAAGACCGGATTTGATCAAAGCTTGAAACCCGTTGCAGATACCAAGTATCAAACCATCTCTCTCAAGAAATTTATGAATGGCTTCTGCCACCTCCGGATTGTGCAATACGGCAGCAATAAATTTTCCTGAACCGTCCGGTTCGTCGCCGGCACTAAATCCACCGGACAACATCAATATCTGACTATCCGAGAGATGTTGAATCATTTCATTCAAGGAGTCTTCAATATGTTGATGCGTCAAATTGCGAAAAGTCATACATTGTGTTTCCGCTCCATTGTCCTCAAAAACCCGCTTGGAATCATACTCACAATTGGTACCCGGAAATGCAGGGATAAAAACTTTGGGCTTTGCGGTTTTGTGTTTCCCAATATAAAATTCTTGTGTTTCATAAGGAGTAAAACGCATCAAATTACCCGAATTCTTCGCCTTTTCGGGAAAAACAGGCTCTAATACCGATTTCCAAACCTGCATTACATCTTTGATGGAAACAGGGAGATTATTGATTGTAGTCGTATGATATTTGGTAGTCTTGCCGAGCAAGATAGCATTGTCATAATCCAAAGGATATTTACTTTCTACAAGCACACTAGCATAATCAATCGCAAACAGCCGGTCTGCATCATATTGTATTTCAAATCCGATTTTATTACCGAAGCTTGCTTTGAAGAGGCTCTCGGCAAGCCCACCGTTTTTGAGTGCACTTGCCGAAAGAATATTATTCGCTTTTATCTGTTGAAAAAGAAAATCAAAATTCTTCTTTAAGATGCTGATATTCGGTGTAAAGTCTTGATTTGCTTGATGTTTTATCAGGTAGAGATGATTGTTTTTATCTTTCAATTCGGGCGAGATGACTTCTTTGGCATTGCCGGAGGCAACAGCAAAAGAGATCAATGTAGGAGGGACGTGCAGATCGTGAAAAGAGCCGCTCATACTATCTTTTCCGCCAATAGCGGGAATATTCATTTGTTTCATCACATATTGTGCTCCCAGTAGAGCGGCAAAAGGCAAACCCCAATTTTTGGGATCTCTCCCCAATTTGCGAAAATACTCCTGAAAGGAAAGACGGATACGCTTAAAGTCAAAACCCGCTGCTACCAATTTGGCGATCGAATCAATGACGGCATAAGCACTACCATGATAAGGGGACCAAGAAGAGATCGCAGGATCAAATCCCCAGGTTATAGCCGAAACAGTATCTGTATGACCTTGATAAACAGGGACTTTATGTATAGAAACATCCGTTGGTGTTTCTTGATATTTTCCACCGAAAGGCATCAAAACCGTACCTCCACCGATGGTAGAATCAAAAATTTCCATTAAGCCTTTTTGCGAAGCAATATTCAGATTTGAGAAATGATTTTCAATTCTCTCTTGCAAGTTCAAATTGCTTTTTTGCACCCGAAACGGATGTTGACTACCGGGTATTTGTACTTCAACGGCAGTGCTGTTACGAATACCGTTGGTATCAAGAAAAGCTCTTGAAATATCGACGATTTTTTGATTTTTCCACCACATTCGCAATCGATTTTCGGCAGTAACATCAGCAATCAAAACCGCTTCGAGGTTTTCTTCATCGCAATATTGCATAAAGGCTTCGACATCCTTCTGCTCTACGACTACCGACATCCGTTCTTGGGATTCGGAGATGGCAATTTCCGTTCCATCAAGGCCATTGTATTTGGTTTGCACATGGTCGAGATAAATATCCAGTCCTTTTGCCAATTCACCCACGGCGACCGAAACGCCACCGGCACCGAAATCATTGGATTTTTTGATCAGGCGGGTTACTTCCGGACGGCGAAAGAGTTTCTGTATTTTGCGTTCTTCGGGGGCATTTCCTTTTTGCACCTCCGCAAAAGCACTAGTCAGGGAGACTGCCGTATGTTCTTTGGAGGATCCCGTAGCCCCGCCGATGCCGTCTCTGCCGGTACGACCGCCAAACATTATCACTTTATCTCCGGCTTGCGGTATTGCCCGTCTTACCATCGAAGCAGGAACTGCTCCGACGACCGCACCTACTTCCATACGTTTGGCTTTATAACCCGGATGATAAATCTCGCTCACGTGTGAGGTTGCTATGCCAATTTGATTTCCATAAGACGAATATCCGTGTGCCGCTTCTCGAGTGATTTTTTTCTGTGGCAATTTGCCTTCTAATGTCTCTTCAATCTCTTCCAAAGGATTGGCAGCACCACTGACACGAATGGCCTGATAAACATAAGCTCTGCCGGACAATGGGTCGCGAATTGCACCGCCAATACACGTGGATGCTCCGCCAAACGGCTCTATCTCCGTAGGATGATTGTGTGTTTCATTCTTGAACATCAAAAGCCAAGGTTCGATTTTGCCTTCTACATCCACATCAATATAAATAGAGCAAGCATTGATCTCATCTGAAATTTCCAAATCCTCCAAATATCCTTTTTTGCGTATCTCCTTAGCAGAAATAGTAGCCATGTCCATCAAAGTCTGAGGACGATTCTTGGCTCTCTCACCATAAACATATTCCCGGCTTTTGAGATATTGCTCATAGGTTTTCTGAATACTCTCCGTAAATTGACTTCGGGGAATCACGATATCTTGCAGCATCGTTTCAAAAGTCGTATGACGGCAATGATCAGACCAATAGGTGTCAAGCACCCTGATTTCGGTCTCTGTCGGATCGCGATGCTCTTCATCACGAAAATATTCGCATATATATTTCAAATCTGCCAATGACATTGCCAAGCCTTCTTCTTGAAGAAAAAGCGCTAAGTCTTCTTCCGGATAGTTGATGAGTCCCGTATGAATTTTTACTTTGTCAGGAGGCAATTTGTCTTCCAACTCGAGTCTGTTCAAATCTTTTTCCTGCATTTCTACAGGGTTGATATAAAAATCTTTGATACGTTGAAACTCTACTTTTGAAATATCGCCTTCGAGCAAGATTAATTTTCCGCTTTTCACGATGACATTTTTGTTTCTTTGCGAAAGAATATTGAGACATTGCATAGCCGAATCAGCTCTTTGATCAAACTGTCCGGGCAAATATTCTACGGCAAAAAACAAATATTCATCCCATTCAAATTTATCAAAAACACGATCCTGAGTAGCTTCGGAAAGAATCTGCTCCCTGGCTTGAGATAGCTCGGTTTCATCTATATTGAAAATGTCATAGATGTTGAGAATACGTATTTCGGATAATTTGTTTTTGAAGTGAAAAGTTTCAATCAACTCTTGTTGAAGAGATTGTGCCTCGACATTGAAGTCTGGTCTTTTTTCAACAAAAATCCGGTAATCCATTGATTGATAGTTTCTTAGAAAATGTTTGAATATGATAATCTATTCTTCTCTCAAGAGAAAAGAAATGTTTTTTATAACAAAAATACAGGGTGTATAAAAGCGATGAAGGAAAGAAAAAAGATTTAAAAGCGTAACTCAATCGAGTTTTCATCAAGAATAATTTAAAAATTTACTCACCACTTAAATTTCATTGCAAAAGTACTATTTCTTTCAAGATGAAAAACTTTTGTTTGTAAATTGTTTATAAAATACATACTTTAAAAAAATGATTTTTTTTGATTAACCTTTCAATATATTTTTAACTTTGCAAAAAAAGATTCTATGAAAATAACTTCTATTTTATTTATTATTGTATTTTCTTTCACATTGGGATATAGTCAAACGGAATGGACGGATCTTGGTCCCGGAAATGGAAACAATCTCACATGCCTTTATATGGATACCCAATACAATCGATTGTTTGCCGGAAACCTTGAAGGTTTTTGGTATTATCATTTTTCGACACAGACATGGACAGCAAAAGTAGAGGAAGGTTCTATTGGCAGGGAAGTGAGAAGTATCACTTCACTCCCTTTTGATGCCAATCGTATTATCACGGGAAGGATGAATGCTTGGTTTAAAGGTTACATAGAGGTCGGAGATACACTTGACAATTTTGGTGAAATTTCCTTTTCCTCGGAGGGCGGAGCAATCACAGATGTTCAGTTTTGTCCTTCCGACCCGAATACGCTTTTTGCCTGCGGATGGTCTGATATTAATCCCGGCGACTTATTGCGTTCCGTTGATGGAGGATTCTCTTGGCAACAACTGACCGGTTATTACCATCAAGCTATGACTTCCATAGCCATAAATCACCATTGCAGTGATAGTATTTTTCTCGCTGGCGACGCCCTGGTAACCAGGTCTTTTGATGGTGGTAATTCTTGGGAAACAGCTACCAATGGACTTCCTGCAGGACAAGGAGTTTATAGTCTTGTTATTGATCCGTATATGAGTAATTCGCTATTGTGTTCCAATGACAATGGTATTTACCGTACTAAAAACGGAGGTGATAATTGGGAACTTGTAAGTGATGTATGTATCAAGCATTTTGTTTATAATCCCCAAATCGAAGGAATCGTATCTGCAATAAGTTTTTCTCCTTATACCTTATTGATCTCATACAACCACGGAGATACTTGGGTCGATATCACCGGAACTTTTCCCGGAGAGAATATGGTTGATATCGTTTTTGCGGGTGATGGAATAAGGCTGCTCCTCGCTTCATCGACTTCAGTTTTTTCAAAAGATATTGACCTTGTGA
The DNA here is from genome assembly GCA_964562195.1 of uncultured Bacteroidales bacterium. Classification (GTDB taxonomy): domain Bacteria; phylum Bacteroidota; class Bacteroidia; order Bacteroidales; family S143-32; genus S143-32. The sequence continues at coordinate 5,721 of CAZLTF010000410.1, forward strand.
AAACAGATCGCATTCGATCTACCGGACAAATTTTGTTTTTCCCCAATCCTGCCCGGCATAAAATATCATTCAGAACGGATATTCCACTTGAAACGGTACATATCTACAATTTGCAAGGACATCTTGTAGAAAGCAAAGGTGTATTCAACGGACAAATGGATATTTCTTCCTTAGCCGGAGGAATATACTTTTTGGAGATCATATCCAAAACACAAAGCTTCTTTAAAAAATTAATTGTCTTATAATTAATGAGTCCATTCAATAAAGTTTCTTTTGGCGATATTTCTATTTTTTTCAATTCGCTGATACAAAAGCATCATCGAATATCAATAAATATAAATCTCATCCATAATAACTCTATTTAGGGTCTGCTGAAAATCACAGAAGTGCCTTCATTTTTTAATTTGTGAGATGATGATGTATATATATACTTTGAATTGAACAAGTTAGAAAAGGGAGGTGCATCTGTGCAACGAAAAACACCCTCTTTAAGAATAAAATAAATGCAAGATTTTTTGGAAAAAACTCTGATTTCTCGTGCATTTTATTATTTATGTATCTACGTAATTCGTTCTTTTTCACCTGTTTGAGAGTTCTTCAGCAAACCCTATTTAGCGCTTGGTAGAAAATTCAAGGTTCGTGATGGTATATTGAAATGCGTTGTAGTAAACCGGAATGCCAAGCTGACTGTTTCAAACGCAAGACTTGGGGTTATATTGGCTAAAGAAAGAGCCGTGTGCAGCAAATACGTGAATATCAATACAATCAATGATTGATGAGCAAATTTGTATTTTATTCAAAATACAAAATAAAATGATTAAAAAATCACTTCACAGAATAAATCTATGATTAACTGATTTTTTACAACAAATTGCGAATAAAACATACACAATAGACGAATAAGATTTATTTTATCTTTAATATGAAATGAAATTCAGTTGATAAATATAATACCCTCGTTTGTTTAGACCACTTTTCATTGTTTCTTAGTTGAATTTTTAATACTCATTTGTGTTTCTCCTGTTTTCCGCACTTTTTTAGTAAGTTTTGCTAACTACTTCAATATTAATGTTTTATCATTTTTTTATTTCAATTTGGGTGTCCCAGTGCGGAAAACAGGAGTTTGAATAGTTTTAGCGATTGTGTTGAATGACATAAAATTTGCTTCTTCTACATTTTAATACCACTGTGCCAGTTTTGTATAGGCTATACCTTTTTTATGTGTTTTGGCGTAAATCAATCGTAAAGAGTTAGATAGAAAAACAAAAAGCACCAGAGGTGCGAAATCTTTGTAGCCCAGTGCGTAAGCACCGGATAATAGGGCGAAACAAAATCAAGCTCCGTAGGAGCGAAACTATGAATTCCGAAATAAAACCGCAAAGGTGATAAAATAAATTTGAAAATAAGGTTAATAAGGTTGGATGTTGTGGGTATCTATTTGCTACTGAGGTTTTTTTCAAATATTTGAAAAAGTGCCTACAGACTATCAATCTGAAAATTTATATTTTCAACATATTGATAACATTTCGGTGTTATAACAAAAAAATAAGGTTTCATCAAAACTACACTAACCCCCAATCAC
>CAZLTF010000411.1:0-6341 GCA_964562195.1 uncultured Bacteroidales bacterium
GGCAACAAAATGATATTCATCTTCAGGATTGATTTGGAATGTTTTGCCGCTTTGCAAATCTTCGAGATAAACCTCTTGTCCTACTTCAAATTCATTGAAAGAGAGTGTATAAACATCGCTTTTCCAGACTTCCACACCCAAAGGAATTATCAAATCTTCTTGCATCGGAAGTGCATTGACTGTCATTCCGGCATCGCCGAAAATGCTATACAATTGCGGAGCTTGTGGGTCGCCTTTGATTTTCCACGCATCATATTGATTATCAAAGTCGTTGCTTGCCTTTTTATCGAAGATGATCAGAGCTTTATCTTGGTAGCCATTGCCCGTGAGGGTCATAAGAATTTGATTCTCGACAGTGTTTTTGTAAAACTGTTGCGTACTGTGTTTTCTTTCGCTTTGCGGAATGATAACAGAAGCACCGCTTGCATTGGCTTTGACCCAGAAACCTTGTCCGGGAGCGATATCTCCGTTGGGGTGTGTTCCGGTTGAGCCGTTCCACGTCAGATAGTTAGAGCCATCGTAAATATAAGCCGTAGCATCGACATTGGTCAGCGTCCAATTGCTATTCCAGTTGATACTGGAAGGATAGGGGTTGCCAAGCATATTCCAGCCGCGTTTGTCATTGGGCTGCGAAGCCGTATAACTCAATCCGTTTACGGTAATGTCTCCGTTGTTGAGATTACCTTCGTACTCTATAGTGGCATTACCGGTGCTATCGGCTTTTGACCAGACAAAAAATCCCTTTCCTTCAGTCAGGTCGGTATTGACATCAGTAATAAAATGCCATGTATAGTCTGTTTCATCAAAACGATACAGATATAAATCCGTAAATACTCCTGCAAGAGCATCATTGATTGGAGCGGAAACGAGATGCCATTGGTCTTCGCTGATATAACTTTCGACTTTTGCTTCTACATTGTTGGTATTATGGATGAGCGAAGCGACTCCGGTATTATCTGCTTTCAAAATAAGCCCATTGGTTCCTGTATTGTTATCAATAGTACCGGTAACTGTCAGACTATCTCCTGCCTGTACATAGAAGTGTGCACCGGACTCAATGCTAAGGTTTTTACAAAACATTCCTTTGGTAGAGCTTGATTCCGGAAAGTTACCACCTATTGGATTAAGAGGAATATAGACATCTACACTATCTAGGGGAACAATTCCGACATCCCAATCTGTAGAATCCGACCAATCGGAAGAAGTAGTTCCTGTCCAAGTCATATAGTTTTTAATATCAACTATATAATCTTCCGCTTCACCCCAGGTTCCATTTGAACAGGGAGTTTCATCATATCCCCAAGAAGCCCGCACGCGCATCAAATGTCTTCCTGTTTCGGCATTTGCGGGAATAGTAATGCTTGTCGTAGTCGTCGTATTGGCTGCACAATAATAATCGGTCAGTAGTTTTTCCCAAGCATCAAATCTTGTATCGTTATTGCAATCAATCCAAATGCTTACTTGTTCTTTATTGTAAGACATAGTAAGACTTACATCATAGGTAAAACCGGATAAAAGGGCTGTGGATTGATCGGTATAGTCAGAATAATGACTTGCCCCGCTGGCATTGTTAATTGTATTAAGTGCAAACCCTTCGATATGCGTTCCCGAGTCACCATTATCATAGGTTGGAAGACAATAAGTCTCTTTTGAGGATGGGTTTTGTATTCCGGGTGCAATATTATAAACAGTGGAACTTCCGCTTCCATTATAGTCATAAACAAAAACAAAATATTCTGTGGACGGATCAAGTCCTGTTACTGTTACTGAATTTCCCGTACCGTTGTATATTACTTGTTCGCCTCCGGCGTAAACTGTATCCGCTACAGGATCTGTTCCATCGACCGGCGATGTGTAATCATTATCGGTATCTATTTTTACGATTCGTTTACTTCCTGTTCCATTAGTCCAAGTGATGGTCATTTTGTTGGTTGTAACATCTGTAAATACAATATCTTTGGACTGGTCAGGGTCAGGTGGCTGGGTAGTAAATGATTTTTCGGTTCCGTATGAGATTGAATAGCTATTTCGAGCATAAGCTTTTACGTAATAAGTGGTGTTGGGTGTCAATCCTTTTATCACACTACTGAAAGAACCGGTACCGGCACCGATTTCTATTTTTCCAAGATAACGGCACATTGAAGTTCCGGGAACAGTATCATAAATGACACCCCGTATGTTTACCGTACGTCCGCCGTCCGAAGTCACATTTCCACCACAAGTAGCTTTAAAGTATAATACATCAGAGGGATCATTAGTGCTTACTTCCGGTGCTTCGTCTTCCGTAAAGAAACTTTCGTTTTGACCGTAAGTAACTCCTTCACTATTGGTAGCATAAGCTCGTACATAATACTTCGTATTCGGTTGAAGATTGCTAAGTGTACTACTAAAACTTCCTGTACCCGAACCATCTTCGGTATATGACCAATTTTTACTTAGTGTTGGATTTTCAAACAATCCGTAAACGACTCCCCTTTGAATAATTGCCGAACTACCTTGATTTGTAATATTTCCTCCACTTACGGCTGAGTTAGATGTTATACTGCTAATAGCGGATGTTGAAAGTGTCGAAGGATTGGTAAATATGATACCATAGTCTTCGGCTTGTCCGTAGGACGGATCCATACAAGGTCCTGAAATTGAATAATAATCGCAGATAATGCGCAGTCTTAAAAGGTGGTTGATGCTTGGTGAAGCAGGAGTTGTAATGGTAATATTTTGTTCTCCGGTTACTTTGGAAGGAGCTACATAGACTTCTTCACCGGTATCGTCAAAATCTCCATCATTATTGTAATCAATATAGACATTCCAATATACGGAGTTTGAAGTTCCAAATTCAGCTGTCAAATTATAACTTGTAGAAGGTTCTAAAGTAGTAATGTCAGTTTTTGAAAAATCCATATATCCTTCAGGGGGATTGGGATTGTCATCGACCGGTTGACCGGAATATCGATCAATGGAATTTAAGACAAAATGATAAACTCCAATACTATAGCTTCCCAGATTTTGTGTTGCAGGAGTACAAGGTGCAGCTAATATGTCATAAGCATTGATATAGGATTGAATGGTTTTTGTGTCATTGCCGTGGGCATTGGAAACTTGTAATGTAACAGAATATGTACCGGCTGCAGTAAATTGTATTTCAGGATTGATAGAATTTGCATTGGTACCATTAACAAATGTGTAAGTTGCCGGACTGACAGACCACGACCAAGAGGTCGGTACATATTGGGATTTGTCAATAAGCTTGACATCTTCATTCGTTAGCACTGTTGTTTTTGAGGAACTAAAATTGGCGATCGGTGTATTGCTTGTGTCTGCATACATTCTTGATTGCCAGATACCTCTACCAAAAGTAGCCGCTTTGATACGACTGTCTGTGGCACCGTAATAAATATCCATTTCACGTACACTCGTGACCGGAAGATTAGCATCAAAAAGTACCCAATCCGCCATAGTAGCGTCTTTGTAAAAAATGCTTGTTTCCGTACCGACGTAGATTCCTTCGTCGGAATATCTATCATAGGTAAAGCAATTGAGTTGTGTTCCCGAAGGAATTGAACCCGTAATATTAGTCCACGTTTGACCTTTGTCCGATGATTTAAATACTTTGTCATCTTGAATGATATATACGATTTCAGGGTCAGTAGGATGACATTCGACATCTGTCAATTTAGCATTATTTACAGGAAGCATGTCTGTCAAATTGATCCAATCCGGTGAAGCATCATTAATGTTATCACTTCTAAAAAATGAATTATTATGACGAGCTGCATAGAAAACATTGGTATCCGCTCGGGATTGATCAATTGCTCTAAAATTGGAGCTGTTTGTTCCTCCCAGATTATTACTAATTTTGACCCAGGTAGGAGGATTATTCCTTACAGCGGTACTTCTCCATATATTTTTATAACCGAAGAAAAATACGTTCGGATTGGTTACGTGAAGCATATAGGGTGTAACCCAAGCACCTGATTCATCTATACCATTAACACCATCTTTTGCGATAGTGTACCACGAAGAGTAACCATATTCAGGAGAATATTTCATATTGTCGATATAGGTACCATAAACATGTTTTTTGTCCGTATAATCAATCAAACATTCCATACCGTCACCACCTCTTACAGTAGAAAGCCTTCCATTGTCGAAGAGGACGGTTCCATTGTCTTGAAATCCCGCAATAAACAGATCTCTTTCTTGTGCATATTGCCCCAAACGATAGGCTTGTCCGGTTGCTAGTCCATCGCTGATATTGTGTTCGCTTGCTCCAAACCAGTCATCCGAGTAGTATAATCCACCGTCATTCCCGAGGAAGATTCTTGAAGTAATAGGATGCATCATTAATTTGTGTTGATCTGCGTGAACAGTATCTGTCCAATGCGTTTTTTTAGTAAAATTGGCTCCTCCGTCTGTACTTTCGTGAACATTAACCGAACCTACCAATATATGATCTACATCTGTCGGGTCTACTAGAATCGTCAAATCATACGTAGCTTGTGAATTGTTATCTCCATCAACGTAACCCAAAATATTCGGATGAGAGGAGGAGGTTATTCTTGTAAAATTCAGACCTTTATCGGTAGATTTAAATATTCCTTGAAACAACTGGGAACCCCCAATCAAAAGACATAATACTGCATCCGGTTCATCAAGACTTGTTCCGATAACCATACGGCTATTTGATATTAATCCGGAAGTTACGAGGTTCCAACTTTGACCGTTATCAGAGGAACGGAAAAAGGAACCGTCAGCTGTGGAATAAAGGTAATTGGGATCGGTCGGATGGGATTTTAAATCTCTATAGTTAGAAGTATTGGATGAGACTAAAGCCCAATTGTTTCCGGCATTGGTAGTTCTATAAATTCCACCATTGGTAGCGGCAATGATAATATCGCTATTAGTAGGATTCATTATCATTTCGGCAACGGTTTTATCACCCATTCCATTATTGATAAGTGTCCAGTTGGCACCTCCATCTGTAGATTTAAACACACCTAATCCCAATGAATTGCTACCATCGTCATCGCCCGTGCCAATGTAAATTATAGAAGGATTGGTAGGATGAATCAGGATGCTTGATATTCCAATGGTCGGCAATTGATCGGTGAGAGGGGTGAAAGTTGTACCTCCATCATCGGTTCGCCACAGTCCTCCGTTGGGTGCACCTACCCAAAATATCAAAGTATCCGTGGGATGAAAAGCAATGGCATTAATTCTACCTGTTCCATTGACGCCTCCATTCACATTATCCGGCAATACTTTGGGACCTATTTCCTCCCAATTTCCTTTGTTTGAGATGGGTCCCTTAGCGCTCAAGTCTTCTTGAAATTTCATGTAAGCCTTGTAAATTGAAGAGGCAGATTTCAAACTCCCATCAGGAAGCACTCTGTTTTCCACAAAGTTTGCCCAGCGTTCAAATATTTTATATCCGGAACCGCGAACTTTTTCGTGATTCTCAAAATACAAATCATAGGCGCGTTTGACTTCAAAAAAGTTTACATCATTTTCGAGCATCATTGATTGCCAATGTGGATTTGAACGCAATTCTTCGTCTGTCCATTTTTTTGTTGTTGTTTGAGCTGAAATAGTCGCTGCAAAACAAAAAATTCCAATAAATAGTAATAGTTTTTTCATCATTTTTTATTTGTTTTTATTGTTATACGATTTGAAAAATGTAAGAAGATACTTATCTTTTTTCATTTTTTGATTTCCGGAAAGAATAGGCAGCTGCCAAAGCGAACATTATTCCCAAACCTCCATCAATCGGAGCACCTACGGGCGGATCTCCGGCTCCGGGACCACCTCCGCTACCATCGCCCGGATGAGGTGGTGTCTGGGCTTGAGTACTCATTGCAAAGATTGCAAAGATTGCAATTAAGATTAACTTTTTCACTGTTTTCATAAGGGTTTGTTTATTGAATGAATATTTTTGTTGAATTTGAAATAGTATTTCCTATAAATCTTACTAAATAAATACCTTCTTGTGTCAAGACGAAAGAATGAAATTTTTGATTGGAGATGTCTGTAGAATAAACCTGCTTGCCACTTATATCAATCACTTCAAGCATTCCGCTAATCCGGTAGTTGGCAGAAAAATATACCTTGTGGTTAAAAGCATAAATACTTATTTCCTTTTTTGTTTGTAATTCTGATATGTCCAGAGCATTGCCAAAACGCAAATTAAAGCGATGAAGCTTATCTCCGCTATTGGCAACAAAATGATATTCATCTTCAGGATTGATTTGGAATGTTTTGCCGCTTTGCAAATCTTCGAGATAAACCTCTTGTCCTACTTCAAATTCATTGAAAGAGAGTGTATAAACATCGCTTTTCCAGAC